>NZ_JBHYRR010000023.1:0-51190 GCF_047974155.1 Megasphaera jansseni
GACTCGGTAGCTCAGCTGGATAGAGTGACTGACTACGAATCAGTAGGTCTAGGGTTCGAATCCCTACCGGGTCACCAAACAATCTTCACTCGAACCCCGCAGCATTTTGACTGCGGGGTTTTCGAGTATATTGGGAACTGCAGTGTAGTTATAATATATGTCTACACGCTTTCCAGTCACTACGACACGACGGATGAAGTCATCGAAGGTATCGAGGCTATATCCGTCTTTTTTATTTGCCCGTTCTGTCAGCTGGTTCAGATAATAGACGACCGCTTCTTCAGTAATTGGGATAATATGAGTGTCTAATTTAAGGCCGTCAAGTTGCGCATTTAGATCTGTGAGCTGTTTTTCATAGGTCTCAATATTGTTTGTTATGGTTTGGGAGATAAGGCCGTTTTCAACGGCTTTTACGCTGTTTTTTAATCGTTTTTCAATATCTTTGATTTGAGATTCCAGGCGCAGTTGTTCCGCCGGCTTATGTTCCAGTTCGGCCTTTTGGATGGCCATACACTGGTCTGCAATGCATTTTACGGCGTCTTTGTTTTTGAGTATGTTGATAGTGGTATCAAGGACTAATTTTTCCAGCTTGTCACGGCTTATGTTTTTGGCATCACAGGCAATCTGAGACCGCGCAGCTTTTTCTGATTTATTATTTTTGGAAGAGCATTGGTAATAGTAGTACGTGGTGCCTGTATGACTCTTGCCACAATATCCGGTCATGGGAAGTCCGCACGTGCCACAGTAGATTTTCCCTGTCAGGGCATACTGGGGTGACACGCGGCGGGCGGTATTGCTTTTTCGTTTGCGAGATTCAAATAAATTCTGCATAGCTGTATATTGCTCCTGTGTGATGAGTGCCGGGGCATAATCAGGATAGGATGTACCGGCCCAGGTAAATGTTCCCGTGTAGATCTGATTCTTGAGGATGCGGTTCAGGCTGTTGCGCGTGAAGTTGCATCCTCTCTGGGTTTTGATACCCAAGCTATTTAATTTGCTCAAAATATCTGTCGTTTTTACACCTGATAAGTACTTATCATAGATTTCGGAAACCAGATGGCCTGTTGTGGGACTGATGGCCAGTTTATTTTCCGATGTGAGTTCATAGCCAAAGGGAACAATGCCACCAATCCACTTGCCTTCAAGGAGATTTTCCGTCATTCCCCGTTTGACTTTTTGGGATAATTCGGCACTGTAATATTCGGCCATACCTTCAATAACGGACTCCAGAAGGATTCCGCTGGGATCATCTTTGATATTTTCCTTGGCCGACAATACTTTGACTCCATTTTTCTTGAGGCGGTGTTTATATATGGCCGAATCGTAGCGACTGCGGGAAAATCTATCGAGCTGATAAACGATTACATAGTCAAATAGATGTTTGGCACTGTCTTTGACCATTTGCAGGAATGACGGGCGCTGATCCGTGCGGGCAGACATGGCCCGGTCGATATAGGTATTGATAATATTGATTTCATTGGCCTCTGCAAAGGCCCGGCATTCACGAATCTGGCCATCAATGGATTCTTCCCGCTGTTTGTCACTGCTGAAGCGGGCGTAAATAACTGCATTTTTTGTCATAATATAATCAGTCCTTCTTTCTAAAACAAGGCTGATTATGGTATAATAAATACGTAAATCAGCCCAAGCAAACACAAGATTTACACTTGCCATGCAGTACGCCAATGCTGCTGGCACCCCCGTTTCCTGTTAGAGCAGAAAACGGGGATTTTTTTATTTTGACAGAAACTATTTATTTACCCAATTATGGACTTTTTCTATAGAAGTTTTTGCATCTGCTGCGGACGGAGCGCCAGAATAGCTGCTTACGAAATCATCATAAGTTCCATTGGGATTGTTTTGCAGAAATTTAGTGTAAAGTATGTATACCTTATAATCATTCTCACTGGGCTTATTATCCCAGTCTTTATCCACACGAATGTTCTTTGTTACTTTTCCGTTTACGGTTTGCATGCTTCCATATGAGTATGGAACTCCAGCTACATCTGTATCAGAAAAATTAACGAATACATTCTTAGCGCCAGTAGTGGATTGAGCTGTCGTAAACAGCGCATTGCCAACTTTTTCCAACTGCGCTTCCGATACTGGAGCATCTTTGATAACAGCTAAGTAAGCAACTTTGTTAGATTTTTTATCTGTTGTGATTGCCTGATATTCAGGCATCGCTACGTCGCTTTGCGTCGTCTTAGGCTGTGGTGATGATTTTCCGGTGTCGGATCCACATCCCGCAACTGAAATCGTCACGATGACTGCACACAATAGAGCAGCTGCCAGTTTTGATTTTTTCATAAGAATCAACTCCTTTTTTTCATACATCTGTTTTTTTACCGTCATAAGGTAACTGGGATTCTGCTACCATCAAGTTATCTTTTTCGGGCTTTTTTTTTGTAGATTCTGAGGCCAATTTAAATTTGATAAAATCGCATACTGATGATTGAGCTTCTGGCGATAGCATACGGAATTCAATTATTAGTTTTTTTTCTTGCTCAGTATACTCTGAAATGAGGGATGGAGAGGTAACTAAAGAGATTGGAACAATATTACCTTTTGAAAGTTCATCTACGCTAATGCCAAAATAACTGCAAATTTTAATAATATTACTAATACTTGCATTATCGACTCCACGTTTAAGGATGCTAGTCATAGTGGAATAAGGAATATTAATTGTAATACAAAAGTCTCTTAAACTTTTATGCTTTGATAAAATTAATGATTTTAATTTATCTTCTATAGTCACAATTATCACTCCACCTTAAATTGAACAACCTATTTCTAAACATATCATAGCATTAGAATACCGAAAAATCAATATAAATTAACGAATATTCGTAAATACATATTGACATTAACGAAAATTCAAATATAATATAATTAAAGTTAACGAATTTTCGTTAATACAGGCGATATAAGGAGGTGAAAAAATGTATTATCCGAATTTAGAAGCAGAATTAAAAAGAAAAAATATCAGACGAATAGATTTAGCTAAAGCATTGGGATTAGCATTGTCTACAATATCTGATAAGTTGACAGGCAAAAGCGACATTAGCCTTGCATTAGCAAAAAAAATAAAGGATTTTTTAGGGGTGGATACTCCTTTAGAAGTTTTGTTTGCTACCGAAGGCAATAAAGTTGCCTAAATCAGGCAGTACTAGAGAGAAGGGAAAACATGGAAGGAATTATTTTGAAGTGATTAAAGAGGTGAGGACATGGACATGGTGAATGAAAAAGAGCCTCGCATGAACGAGGCTCAAAAAGAACTTCTGAGGCAATATCAAGAGTACTGTAAGGGAACGCTTAGCCAGGAAGAGAAGAAAAGATTTGAAAAAATATACCGACTGCTATACATACAAGGATTTCAGAAAGAAAATAGTTGCCTTTTATATATCTTATGGTGTTGCCTTTTTGCACTGCTCATAGATGCCGGATATAAGGCCGTAATTGGTGGAGATTGGATAACACCATTAGCAGGTTTAAGCGGGATGATCGTTTTTGGATTCATATTATTTTTTATTGCCGGTATTACTCCTGATTAAGTATTTGTTGGCAATGATCTTGATTAAAGGGGGTAATGCAAAGAACAAAATAAAGCTTGAAACAGCAAATTTGCCAATATATTCATCAATAAATTTTATGCGTTGGGAAAGGGTATGATGAATAGATTGTGATTCAAATTCTAATTGATTTAAGTCAGTGGAGGAAATTCCTTTTTTTACCAATGCCCCTTGAATCAATATGTCATAAGCAAGCATTTGTACACGTAGAGAATCATCAAAAATTTCGATGTAATTTAACGTGTAGGGTTCAAGAAGATGAAATTGGGAGCAAGAGTTTTCAATGGTTGACTGACTGTGCTTCATGTTTTTAATTATTTCATTATTTAGCTGAATCCACCAAAGGTAATTTTGATATATTTGTTTATCCTTATTCACGGTTTTACGCCAATTTTTATAAAAATATACCACTATGCTGAAAATGGCTGAACCAATTCCAGTAAAAACAATTTCAAGCATTGTATTCGTTTCCTCAAGCATTGTATTCGCCTCCCGTTGATATGAGTATAACACGGAGGGAAAGAAAACGGAAAGGAGATAAAAAGGAGGTGACAAAATGACCGATGAAGAACTTGCCCGACACTGGGAAGATGCGCAGGCCAGACAACGGGAACAAAAAGCCAGAGAACGGGAACGGAGACATAAACCGATTCCGAAAGCTATTAGACAACAGGTGTATGAAAAGTTTGGTGGCCATTGTGCCTACTGTGGGGCACCACTTGCATACAAGGATATGCAGGTGGATCATATCGAGGCGCATTCCGTAGGAGGTGCGGATGAACTGGAAAATTATAATCCAGCCTGCCGGATGTGCAATTTTTACAAAGGTACTATGACTATTGACCGGTTTCGCGATGAACTGGAAAAGGTCCAGGGACGACTCAAAAAAGTATATATTTATCGATTGGCCTTGAAATATGGGCTGATAGAAGAAAAAGAAAATAAAGTTGTTTTTTATTTTGAAAGGCGGTGCGGTAATGGAAGCAACGAATAAATGGACATACGCATTAGGGGATGAAGAAAACTATAATGGCATCTTCTTTGATAGTAAAGAGGACGCCTTGGATGAAGCTATGCAAGAAGCCAGACTGGAAGATGTTTCGACAGTATGGGTTGGACAAGTAGAACGATTCCAGCCGGTCATCAGTATTGCAGACGAATTATTCTATCAGTTGCAGGAACAGGCATACGAAGAAGCCGATGACTATAGCATCGGATGGCTGGATAATGTCACGAAAGATGACCAAGACGAACTGGATGAAGCTATTAAAACATGCTTTATCGACTGGCTGAATGCACATCCGGAATATAAGCCGAATTTTTTTACAGTCACGGATGCAGAATGCATCAAGGTACAGAAGGAGCGATGAGATGTATACGTTGTCGGACTTTATTAAAGAATTTGGGAATCCTAAGCGGATTATTACACGCCGGAAGCGGAATGCGGACGGTGTATATCGTGTCAGATGGCCAAAAGCCATGATGCACTATTACACATCTCATCACTGGGATGGAAAAACGGTACAACTTCAAAATGGAATCATCGTCAAAAAGGGGGACTTCTTATGACAACAGATATACCGGCCTGGGTAAACAGCAACTACGAACTGTATCAGATCCAGATGCGCCGGCAGCAAATGCTGGAGGACCGCATCAGAGAAACATACGCCGAAGATTATGGCGACCCGTTAACGGCGGGAGAAATTATCAAGGCAGGGCTGGGAGCAGCCGCGTTTCTTGGATCCTTTGGTATGGCCGTCATCATTATGTCGTAGAAAT
This sequence comes from Megasphaera jansseni, assembly GCF_047974155.1. Lineage (NCBI taxonomy): Bacteria > Bacillati > Bacillota > Negativicutes > Veillonellales > Veillonellaceae > Megasphaera > Megasphaera jansseni. The sequence goes on from NZ_JBHYRR010000023.1 coordinate 5,352, forward strand.
AGAAAAGGCTCTGTGCTGGAACACAGAGCCAATGTCCTGCCAGGAGCTATTTTACCGGCAGGCCTATAAAATTGTTGATTCATTATAACACGATATGAATTTGCATTGCAAGATAGATGTAGAAATAAAAGGAGGAATTGGAATGTATACGACAACACTGGCAGAAAAAATAGTGGAATTTTATCGCAATCCGGAAAATATGAGGAAATTCCGGGAATGGCAGAAAAAGAGGCATGAAGAAGAACAGCGGGAAGCGGCAAATACGAAACTGGTTGCGGATGATGTGCCGGCAGCAGGAGGAGCATTATGAGAGAGGTCATGAACACTATCCGGCAATCTATTGGAATTTTCCTGGGGATGCAGTTATTCTTGGTGTTCATCCTGGCAAAAGTAGGAATGAAATTGGCCGTCAGATTATGCCGGGGACTTCGTTCGTTGATATAGGAGGATATTTGATGCTTGCTTTATATTTATCTCATCCATATGGGGGCAAAGAATCGAACGCCATGGATGCGGACAGGATTGCAATGGAACTGCAGTTAAAATTTCCGCAGATTGCTGTATTTTCACCCATCCACGCTGTACGCAATGATTATGAAACTACTCCTTATCCTATCGGGCTGATGTACACATTAGAACTGCTATGCCGATGCGATATTATTTATTTTTCTGGTGATTGGATGAATAGTTTAGGCTGCACGACAGAATATCTGCAAAGTAAGGCCATGGGAATTGAACAGGTCACAAGCGTTGCAGAATTAGAACAGCGGTTGGAGCACATGGAACTAGGAAAAAATAGGAACAACAGGAACCGGCACCCGATTAACCTGTTGTATGTAAGGAAGCTGATTGATCATGCAAAAGATTTGCTCTGGCAAGAAAGACAATAACGGAATAAAACATATCAGATTACGGCTGGCGTGTATGGGAGTACTGACATTTGCCTTCTGGTATGGACTTATTTCATTAACGATTTGGGTAATACAAAATTTATTTTAATGCAAAAAGGGCTGATTTACATGGATATGAATCAAATCATAGAACGTTGGCAGAATGAATATGATAACAGCACGGATGCCTGTATCCGGATGATAGGGCAGACGGCTATCTATTACATAAAAGAGCATCCGGAAGAATCCGAAAAAATAACAGATGACCTTACTTTGAAGGGATGCATGGATTTCATGCGGGAACGGGCCAGGAAAAACCAGAAAAATAATGTCGGAGTGGCAACGATGGAAGACCTGTATGACTATTTCCATTTTGGTGGTAGAATCGTGCAGCCATTATTATCGGCACAGGATGTCGAACGGTGCATGCCTGGCCAGACCGTACATCCGGTAACACATAATGAACCGAAACGGGTAACACTTGATATTGATGACCTGTTATAGGAGGTGGATGAAATGAAAGCATATGAAATCACGCCTTCAGAACTGGAAAATGAATTTTACTCATTTCAATGTTCAAAGAAAGAATTACATTGGATCCTCACTCATACGATGGACAGTCAGTATATCTGTGTCACCCGTGGAGCTATGGCCAAAGAAGAATATCTGAATCAACATCCGGAACTGAGAAATACCAATGGTCATGCGGTAACCAATAAGACGAGATTTGGATATTGTACGTTCTGTCATCATTCCTTCCGGATTCCGGATAACTGGACGATAGAAAAAATGGATACATGGTATCCATTCAAACGATATAGCTGCCCGTATTGCCATAAAGAGCATCAGCTGATATACGCTGGCAAGGGCATGATGAATAAAGTATTAGGAACCTATGTGACATTCTTTTCCCGGAGCCGGAAGAATAAAGATGTTATCCTGGCAAAAAATGTAGTAGCGTATCTGCCTATGGATCAGGGATACCGGAATGTCCGGCCGATAGCATATGTTGTCGGGATGATGCGGATGGAAATTGGCAAAGGAACAATCTATTATTGCCGGGACGTGGATTATGCCGGCGGACAGTTTAAAACGCCGTTCTGGTATTCAGCAGGAGACGATGGCATCGGTACCCCGTGGAACCGGGTAGAACACATAGGACCAGGCGATGTATATAAATGGGCAGACCGTGGATTAATCGATTATGTAGATTGGGATAGCCTGGATGATATATGTCAGACATCAGCCTGGCGATATTGTGCGGTGAAATATTTCCGGAATTATTATGAAGGATGGTCTGAGGGAGCAGAGTATGCATACGTATCAGTGGCATATCTGGATTTATATTCCCGGTTCCCGCAAATCGAATATATGGTTAAAGGCGGGCTGATTGGGTGCGTCTTGCGTAAGATACATGGCCAGAGCACCTATCCAGCTATCAAGTGGCAACAGTATAAATCTCCTAAACAGATGATACGGTTTGTGCTGACAAAGAGGGAAAAGAAACATCTCTATGAACTACAGGAAGAACATACCCCTATGTCAGTGAACGCATTGAATATGTTAACGGTTATGCAACAGACCGGGAAGCGATGTACGTTGGAAGAAGCCAGTATGATGCAAGGCGCTTACTCGAGCATGAAGGATAACGGCTTACTGAATGACAAGAATCTGCCATCGGCTCATCAGATTATCATGTATTGTGAAAAGCAGTTCGATAAGATGACGCGTGAACATGGGAAGCCGGGCCTATCTCTTAGAGCCTGCATCTGTGATTATTTGGACTATTACAAGGAAATCAAAGAACTGGGATATGATCTGACAGACCGGCAGTATCTCCGGCCACGTGATTTATACGAAGCGCATCGGCATTCATCAGAAGCGGTCCGGCTAAAGATGAGGGCCGATATCGAAAGACGGCACCGGCAGTATGCAGAACAGCAGGTAGCGATGCTGGAAGAACGGAATAAGAAACTGCAGTCGTACTGCTTCCATTCGGATCTGTTTTTCATCCGGCCGTTGCAGACTGTTGAAGAATTCATACGGGAAGGAGCTGTCAACCATAACTGTGTAGCAACATATACCGATTCACATGCCAAAGGCGATACCACAATCCTGGCTGTACGGCAAAAAGCAGCGCCGGATGACGTATTTTACACGATGGAAGTACGCGACAATCAAATCATGCAGTGCCGGACAAAAAACAATGAACCAGCCCAGGCTGGGACGGCTGTATATGCTTTTGTCCAACAATATGAAAAAGAAATTTTACAACCCAAACGTATAAAAAGAGGTGCATAGAGGATGACAGATATCATCAATGTAGAAAGTACGGCCATCGGTGTCCGGACAGCGGATACGATTGCCACGGAAATAAACACGATAAAAAGGCAGACGCAGAAAATCATGCTGGCGTCGTCTATTGAAATCGGAAAGAGATTGACTGAAGCCAAAGACATGATTGACCATGGCGCCTGGGGGAAATGGCTGCAAGATAATGTGAATTATTCCGAACGTACAGCCCAGAACCTGATGCGGGTATATGACCAATACGGCGACAAATTCGGGATGACGGAAATGGACAGTTTATTTGCATCCGGTGCGCCCAATGTATTTGAAGAATTGTCATATACGCAGGCGCTGGCGCTTTTGTCACTGCCGACAGATGCAGAACGGGAAGAATTCGTCAAGGAAAATGATGTGGCCAGCATGTCTACGCGGGAATTGCAGGAAGCAATCAAAGCCCGAAAGGAAGCGGAAGACCGGGCAATAGATGCAGAAAAACGCGCATGGGAAGCGAAAGAAAAATTAAAGGAAGCGGAAAACCGGGCATTGCAGGCTGAGGATAAAGCCCGGAATGCGGAACAATCTGATTTGTATGACGAACGACTGACAGCCGCAGAACGTGAACGGGATGTACTGCAGAAACGTGTACTGGAATTAGAAGCCAGGCCAGCGATATCCGATGCAGGCCAGAAAGAAATTGAAAAGTTAAAGAAGAAAATACACGTACTGGAAGCAGCCAGTACAGATGAAGACCGGATGAAATTTACAGCACACATGAAAATCATACAGAACGCGTTCAATGCGATGCTGTCAGACATCGAAAATATTACAGACAATGAAAAACGTACAAGATATATGAGTGCGGCACAAAAAATGCTGGAAAAGTTGGGAGAGTTTTTATAAATGAACAGGAATGAATTCGAGACATGGGTATTGAATCGGATCCATGAGGTAGGAATCAGAGAACATGTCTGCCTGAAGGAAAATAATCATGCATATTACCGGTTCGTTTTGAAGAACGGGGAAGAACATTATTTTAAAGATTTATCCAATGACCAATTGCAGTATCTGGGATTACGAATTGAAAGTGATAAGTAGAACCAGATACTGCAGTAGGTAGTCTCAGTTATATATACATAATTATATGGGAAAGTGAAATTTTTTAGAGGTGTCGGCCTCTTTGCGGGCTTGTAATGGGAATTAAGATATCGACGTTGCAAAATAATCATAGGAGGGACAACCAAGTATGAGTTTTGTGAGAGAAAAGAAAACCATATGTGGAGAAAACTACATAGAGATGGATCTGTTTGAGATGACCAACATGCATCTAAAAGGTAAGCCGGATAAACGGAAAAATGCATCGACTATGAAACAGATTGCCCAGAACAATAAAAATGCACGCAGATATTTCATCCAGCTCGTGAATACGAATTTTGGAGAAAATGATTTCTGCATCCATGCTACCTATGCCAGGGCGTGCATGCCATCGACTGTAGAAGAAGCAGAGAAAAATGTGACAAACTACATGAGACGGATTAAGGCCAGGAGAAAAAAAGAGGGTCTGCCATCACCACGATATATCATTGTCACGGAATACCGGACGAAAGAGGATGGACGGCCTACAAGAATCCATCATCACATTATCATGGACGGGATGCTTGACCGGGATATGGTGGCTGATTTATGGAGAGCTCCCCGGAAAAAAGGAGAGCATAAGGGACGAAAACTGGGAATGGTGAATGTGGATAAGCTGCAGCCTGATGAATATGGCCTGGAGGCATTAGCCAGATATCTGACAAAAGGGCTGACGGGGAAAAAGAAATGGCATCCCAGCAAAAATTTGAAAAAGCCAGTTGTACGGAAAAATGATTACCGGTACAGCCGGAAAAAGCTGATCAGCCTGACAAGCCAGACAGACTGCCCGGACGTATGGCAAAAATTATATCCGGGATACCTGTTGACGGAAGCCAGCGCCGTATTTACCACTGATGCGGGATGGCATATTACCGTAAAAATGAGGAGGGATATAACCTATGCTAAAAATCACAATTCCGGCCACTCTTCCCGGGCTGAACGAATATGTTAAAGCCAATCGTTCGAATGTCTATAAAGGAAGCAGAGTGAGCCGGGATGCCCACTATATTTGCAGACTGGGAGCCTTGCCAATCAGAGGAAAGATGCTGGCAAAATGTATGCCTGTCTTCCGGTGGTATGAGCCAAACCGGCGCCGGGATAAAGACAATATTGCCATGGCCAAAAAGTTCATACTGGACAGCCTGCAGGAAATGAATGTGCTGGAAAATGACGGATGGACACAAATCATGGGATTCATTGATGAATTTTATATCGATGCGATGAACCCCAGAGTGGAAGTGCTGTTATTCGAGCCAGCTGATGCGGATGAATTCTTTAAGGAACTGAAGAGATGGACACTGATGCTATGGAACCGATAGGAGGGGAGTACCATGCTGATTACCGATATTAGCAAGCAGGTAGGAAAAAATGGGACAAAAATCAACATATCCTATTTGAAGGACCGGGATGGGATTGTAGATAAATACACGTTGACAAGTGTAGAATTACCAAGGCCGGAAATGCTGGATATATGGAGCGCCATCAATATAGCCTTTCAGCGGGTAAATCCTGCCTATAACGATGAAGAAACATGGCTGGAATTTGATTTTCACAAATGCAATATCAAATATGGTGAGGACCGGCAGGGGAAGACTGTCATTAAAGCATACAAACTGACGGGAACAATGTTGTGGGATTATATGGGATTCTGCAATATTGTTACGGACTGGTTGGCACCTCAACAGAACATGGAACTGACGGCAGCTGTTGATAAGCTGACGGTTGAAGCGTCTCTATATGCTAAAGGAAAGCGGGCACAGATGCAGCTGTTTGATGACAAGACGATACAGGATGCAGAAGTGATTGACAGCCGGAGAGGAGTGATGAAGAAATGAGATGGGTAGATGTCAGAGATTGTATGCCGGATCCGGAAGACAGAGTGCTGGTAGCTATGCATGTACAGGCCGTGAAACCGGTGGTGGCTGTCGGGCAATTCCGCAAAGATTATTGGATCATCGACGAATGTTCCAGACCTGTCAGGCTGAATGAAGTGCAGTACTGGGCACCGATTCCCATGATTCCACGTGAAAGAAAATTGGAAGGAAAGGGGAAATGACTATGATCGCTGCCAGCATAAAAGCGTATGAACATGAACAACATTTGTGGATCTATGAAGATGCAGGAGCCCAGTTTTCAGAAACGCTTCTTTTCATGGCTCTTCACGATGAATTCGGCTTTGGCCAAAAACGTATGGAGCGAATCGTAAAATACTGGAATGAACTGCCGGAAAAGGAAATGAATTTACGGGAATGGATACAGTGCATAGCGAAATATGGATACGACAATAAAGAAATGGACCGGAGGTATGCCGTGAAAGTCCTGCCATTGGCATCGTCTGGGTTGATGCGGAGGAATAAGATTAACGGCAGGGAATACAAAGACCGGATTCATAACGTAATTTTAGGAGCCGTTGTGATTACCTATCATATCCTCATTCAGCATTTCCGGTTTGATGCGGACCAGTTGCAGAGATTATCCAGGCGCCTATATGGATATGCCTATGCATTACGTGATGAAGCATTGAGAATCACCATCTACGATTTTATGGCCATCATGAAAAAGGAATGTGGCATTGGCTATGATATCCTGACAGAATACGAAAAGCAGAATGGGAAAATAAAAGTCGGCCCAAAGTGGGGAATTAATATGATAACAGGAAAAGCAAGGAAGAGAGATGAAAACATATGACTAATGAGCAATTGATAGCTAAGACGTATTTAGAGCAGTTAGGGACTATTGGAGGTGAGATTGAAGCACGCAAGTATGCGATTGAAAAGGAATGGAAAATGGTGGTGGGGGGAATGGGGAACGGACATCTGACATCGCAGATTTCCCTGGCCCCGGCCCACGGTACGAAAAAGTACGGATGGAATGCAGAGAATATCAACCACTATTTGAAATTGCGGGATGAGCAACAGCATAAAATCCAGGAGCTGATAAAGAAGCGGAATGTACTCATGCAGATGATTGATGATATTATCGAAGTACGATTGCGGACATTATTGATTGAACGGTATGTGAATCAGAGGAGTTGGGGAGAAATAGCGAGATTCATGAAATACTCTGAGGCATATACCCGGAAAGAGCTGCATGAAATTGCTCTGGAAAGTTTCTACAAAATTCTGGTTCATTCGGATTTTTACAAATCAAGAAAATAAAATTACAAATACCCCCGTTTATCCCCGTTTATCCCCGCTTTCAATGTGATATAATGTATGGTGTAAATAAAGGATGAGGAAGGAAGCCTGCGATGGCTTCCTTCTTTTTATACCCAGCTTGCGGGAACGGAGGGATGGTTATGAGAGTAGACTGTAATAACTATCGTTGTGCTCATAACAAGCATGGTATATGTATGGCAACTCATATCATCCTACATAGAGAGCGATGTTTGTCGTTCTTGTACAAGCGGCATGCACCTGACAACCGGACAGCATTAAACCACGGACCTGTACGACAAGGGAGCAGGAGACGCGTGTTTCGATAACCATATTGCATAGAAATAGTGAAAAATTGCGGGTCCTTTGGGTTAACAATAAACGCTTGCGCGACCGCGGCGCCCAAAAAGCGCTTAGATTTTTGGCTTTTTTCAGGCTTATTTATAAAAATATTAATGGCTTATATGCAATATGGGTATAATAAAATGTGTATTAATTAGCCTTATTTATTCAGCGAACAAAAATTTTTATAAAAAATATAAGAATGGAGTATGGGTGTGAAAATCTCGAAGGACTTGAAAAAGCTGACAACTACACAAACAGAATTGGCCAGAGCCCTGGGATTGACACAGCCACGGATACACCAGCTGATCCAGGATGGCATAGTAGAACGGGATGACCATGGTGCTGTGCTGGTAATTGCCAGTCTGCAAAACTATTATCGGACGCAGACAGGCGGAACAGACGGCGATGAACTGGATTATATGGAAGAGAAAGCAAAACACGAGAAAATCAAACGTGAGATTGCAGAACTCAAGTTGGCCATGATGGAAGGAAACGCTTACAGCGCAAAAACAGTTGAATTGGTAATGACAGAAATGCTGTCAAACCTGAGAACACAGCTACTGGGGTTACCGACAAAACTGGCTCCTCAGCTGGAAGGGAAGAAAAAAGAGCGGATTTATACTATTCTGACACACGAGATAGAAGAAAAGCTGTCTGAATTGAGCGAATACAGCCCAGATCTGTTTATTGATGAAGAGGTGGTGGATGATGATGAAACATAGACTGAAAACAGCTAATGAGTTATGGAAATACGCATCTATCCATGGATTAAAGCCGCTGCCAAAGACGTCTGTCAGTGAATGGGCTGATACATATCGTTATTTATCACAAGGTGTCTCAGCAGAGCCTGGGAAATGGAGAACAGAACGGGCAGAATACCAAAGAGAAATCATGAACGCATTCACCGAGCCTGGTATTCATCGGGTCGTTGTTAAATCGGCGGCACAAATCGGGAAAAGCGATATCATGAATAATGTTATCGGTAGGTTTGCCCATCTGGATCCGGCCACTATCATGATGATACAGCCGACGATTGATATGGCTCAGGATTACAGTAAATCACGTATTGCTCCCATGATACGCGATACGCCGGTGCTTAGTCAGATTTTCTACAATGTCAAAAGCAAACAGGATAACCAGACCGCAAAAACCCGCGATGGAAATAATACAATCCTCAGCAAGATATTTCCGGGCGGAAGGCTTATCATGTGTGGGGCTAATAGTCCGGCCGGCCTGGCAAGCCGCCCCATCCGTATTTTGCTTGCGGACGAAGTAGACAGATTTCCGGATAGCGCCGGAACAGAAGGTGATCCGGTCGATTTAGCGGCTAAGCGTATGACGACATACTGGAATCGCGTTATGGGGCTTTTTTCCACTCCGACCAATGAAGGGAGCAGTCGCATTGATTTAGAGTACAATGCTGGCACCCAGGAAGAATGGCAGCATGCCTGTCCAAATTGTGGAGAATGGCATCTGATACGGTATATTGATATCGTTACTGATGCGGATGAGTATCAGAGTGCTGACGGGGCGAAGCATGTTGTAGTAAAATCAGTAAAATGGAGATGTCCGGAATGTGGGTTTGAGTTTACCGAACGACAGATGAAAAACGCCAAACAAAAATATATAGCGAAGAATAAAACTGCGGTGCAAAATGGCATTCGCAGTTTTTTTGTCAATGCATTTACGTCTCCGTGGCTGAGTTGGAACGATATCATGCGCGAATGGCTGGAAGCCAAAGGAGATCCGGCTAGAGAAAAAGTTGTCGTTAATACCCGATTTGGGGAAAGTTATCGAGTCCCAGGGGCATTTGAAGATCATGAAATTTTTATGCGGAGAAGAGAAGCCTATGGTGCAGAACTGCCAGACGGCGTGCTTATGCTGACTGCAGCTGTCGATACACAGGACAACCGGTTGGAGTATGAAGTGTGCGGCTGGGGAAGCGGTGAAGAAGCCTGGGGGATAAAGAAAGGCATCATTTTAGGCAAGCCGGACCAGGAATCAACGTGGAATGAATTAGATTCTATCTTAAACCATACCTATACGTTTACTGATGGAACCGGGCTAAAGATTTTACGGACATTTATTGATTCCGGCGGGCACTATACAGGCAGTGTATACCGATACTGCGAGCGAAACTTTGCGAAGCAGCGGTTTGCCATTAAAGGGTATGCGAACAGTCCTGGTATACCGCTTAACTACAAAATAGGTAAGGCTCATAACACTCCGATTCCGCTTGTTATTCTGGGGGTAGACGATGGTAAGCAACAAGTCATGAACCGGTTGGCAATCAGTCAGCCAGGACCACAGTATATGCATTTTCCTTTGGATGAAGATGATACAGGATTAGCAAATCGGGGATATGACGAACTGTATTTTAAAGGGATTATCTCAGAACACAAACGGCGGATAAAAAAGAATGGCGTTATCCGTGAAATATGGGAAACGACTGCTGGTGTACGCAATGAACCTCTGGATTTGAGGGTATATAACCTGGGATGCATGTACAGTTGTCATCCCGATTGGGAACAGATGACAGAAATACTTTCTGCAGCCAAAGAAGGAAAATCGGTAAAGACGAGACTGGAAGTGCCAAAGAAAAAAAGAAAAGCAAGAAAAAAAGCAAGCAAAGCAACTGATATATGGTAGGTGGTGATGGAATGAGCAATACGGTGCAGAATGAACGATTAGCACGATATCTGGAAGCAGAAAAAGCGGTTCTTATGGGACAGTCATATACGATTGGTACACGCACTCTGACTCGTGCAGATCTATCTACAATCCGGGCAGCCATTGATGACTTGATTGCCGGCGGTGCCCAGCTAGATGGGACGGAATCGGTACAAACAGGAAGAGCCAAAAGAATTGTCTTTTTAGGTTAGGAGGGCTAAGGCTACATGAGAAAAAAGAAAAAAATGGTATCAAAAGCGAAGGCGAGAATGCCGACGAAAGAAATTACCAATAGTGGCTATTCGGAGGGCGGGGCGTCCCATAAGAGTAATATCCTCAAGGCATACCGGCCAGTAAAATATTCGTCTAAAGCAGACATCAACGCCAATCTGTATACGCTTCGGAACCGCAGTGCAGATCAAGCGATTAATACGCCAATTGGGTCGGCAGCAATCAATACCAGCGCTTTGCATACGATAGGCGTTGGTCTGCATGTATTTCCGCGCCCTAAATTCAAGATACTGGGGATGGATGCCGAGACAGCGCGTGACTGGTCGAGAAAAGCTGCTCAGGAATTTGATTTATGGGCATCATCTACGGCGTGCGATATATCTCATCGCAACAGCTTCTATGATTTGCAGGATATCAATTATACGGGGTATCTCGTAGATGGAGACGCTTTCTGTCTTTTCCGGCGCAAACCACCTACTAAAGACTATCCATATTCATTGCGGTTGCAGTTACTGGAAGGAAATCGGATTAGTAATCCTTTGGGGCGTGACTATTATGGGGTAATGGGCCCCTATGCTGTAGAAATGGCCGCACCGACTTCAGGAAATAGAATTATATCCGGAGTCGAGATAGACATGGATGGAGCGGTTGTTGCATACTGGGTGTCCAATAAAGTACCGGGGGATCCAGTCGATGTAGGACGGGTAGCAGACTGGGTACGTATCAAAGCGTTCGGCGATATATGCGGCATGCCGAATATGGTACAGACATGTCACGATACCAGGCCGGAGCAGTATAGAGGTGTACCGTACCTGGCTCCGGTAATTGAGACATTGAAGCAGGTTAGCCGATATACATCAGCAGAACTTACCGCAGCTATTGTAAAATCATTTTTCGCATTATTTTTTACAGAAAGTAATACCAGCGGGGCGACATTAAATGACATTTTGGGAACAGCCAGAAATGATGATCCAATGGCGCCCGTTATCGATGTTGACGAATATGCATTGGGGCCGGGGACAATGAACGCCTTGCCACGAGGCGTAGATGTAAAAAGTGTTGATGCGGCCAGAAGCATGTCTACTTTTGACACATTTACAACGAAATTGCTGGAAATGGTCGGAAGCGCGATTGGACAGCCGTATGAAGTGTTGATGAAGCACTTTACCTCATCCTATTCGGCTTCAAGGGCTGCATTGCTACAGGCCTGGGAAGAGTATAAACGCCGGCGTGTCTGGTTTGCACGCGATTTTTGCCAGCCAGTATACGAAATGTGGCTTGCTGAAGCGATTGCCATGGGACGGATTGAGGCGCCAGGATTCTTTACGGATCCGCTAATCAGGAAGTGCTGGTGCAATGCCAATTGGTATGGACCGACAATGAGCATTCTCGACCCGCTCAAGGACGTAAACGGCAGCGCTTTGCGCACGCAATACGGATTGAGCACACGGGAACGGGAAGCGGCAGAAATGACCGGTACAGATTTTGAGGAAAATATCGAACAACTGGCGTATGAACAACGGCTGCTTGAGAAATACGGCATTGCCGGGGGCGATGAAACAACTGGGGATGCCGGGAAAGGAGAAAAAAAGACAAATGAAGGAGAAAATAAATAAATTTTGGAAATTTGTCAATGAAGCGGAAGGGAATGCAGCAGAACTGCTGATTTACGGAGCCATTGCCAGCCAAAAACCATGGTACAGCGATGATGATGATAGTGTCTACCCCACACAGTTCCGAAACGATTTAAAGGCCTGTGGCGGGAAGAATCTGACCGTCCGTATCAATTCCGGTGGTGGGGATGTATTCGCGGCACAGACTATCTATACCCTGCTGAAAGGGTATACAGGTGACGTTACCGTACACATCGACGGTATGTGCGCCAGTGCGGCGACGCTGATTGCTTGTGCGGGTGACAAGATTGTCATGCCCCGGAATGCCTTGTACATGATTCACAATCCGAAAACGTTTGCGTTCGGTGATTTTGGTGCGGACTACATGCGCCAGACGGCAGATATCCTGGATACAGTTAAGCAGACCATCGTCAACGTATATGTAAGTAAGTGCAATGGGGAACTGACTGCGGAAGAAATCGGCCACATGATGGATGATGAGACCTGGATGACAGCAGATGAAGCGGAAGCGTACGGTTTCATTGACGAAATTGATGATTATATCGTCACGGCAGAAATCAGGAACAACATGTTATTCATGAACGATATTGCTTATCACGGTCATGGTGATATCCAGAAGATTTGTGAAATGATTGGAGAGAAAAAGCACATGAAAAATAATGATCTTGTAGCAAAAATTGCGAATGTACTAGGCATCAGTCCTGCAGAACCGGCAGTGCAGGAAAACCAGGCAGAAAAACAACGTATTGCCGGCCTGGAAGCACTGAAAACGGACAATGTATATGGTAATGCAGTCATTGACCAGGCTATCAAAGAAGGAAAGACAGCGGCGGATGTGAAGTCGCTCATTGATGCGGTAAACGCAGTCGAAGCACCGAAGAACGAAGCAAGTGAAGCCTTAGACAGCATCCGGGCTCTGATTGAGGATCAAATGCGCTCTGGAAGTCAGGAGGTCAAGCCAAGCCCAAAGGCCGGTATGGGAACGAGCAAAGAAAATCAGAAAATGCAGGATATCAATGATGTGGTTACGGCTGCAAACAAGATGAGAGGTGTCAAATAATGGCAATCAAGGAGACAATGAAATTTACACATGAACAAATGTATGGCGGGCCAGAAAAAGAAATTCTAATGGCTAATGTCACCATTACGCCGGGGACGGCAATGGCAAAAGGCACGCTCATGACAATTACAGGGAAAACAGCAGCAGCAACGGCTAAAGATGGTAATGCCAATGCGGTTTTGGCATATGACATCGACGAAAAAGCAACGACAGCTACTGTATATGTATCAGGACGCTTCAACCGCAATCAGCTTCATGTAACAGCAGATGGAGATACGGTAGCTGCGCATGAAGAACAGTTGCGGGATTATGGGATTTATCTGACTAGCAATGTGTAACTAAAGGAGGAATGTACAATGGCTATTGATTATAGAGACACAATTTCGTTATTACAGGCTATGGAACGCATTACACCGCCTGCCTCTTTTCTACTTGATACGTTTTTCCCGGTCATTCCGCAGGTAGCCGTACAGACGCGGATTGCCGTAGAATACCGCAAACGCGGCCGTCGTCTGGCTCCATTTGTGACTCGTGGTGGAAAGGGTATCAACCTTAATTTGGAAGATTCCAAGTCGGACATCTATACACCGCCGATGATTGGGCCGCGTCGTATCCTTGACCCGGATCGCGTCAATGAACGTGGCTTTGGGGAAAATATTTACAGTACCGTTACGCCGGCACAGCGTGCAGCTGCACAACAGGCAGAAGATCTGGTGGAACTGCAGAACAGCATCATCAATCGCAAGAGCAAGATGGCAGCGGATTTGTTGCAGACAGGGAAGTGCGATATTTACGGATATGCTGATGATGGGCAGACTGCGTTATTGGATACGGTAAGCTATGATTTTGATCATACAGTTGTGCCCAGTACCAAATGGGATCAGGCGGGAGCCACTATTTTCAGTGACATCAAAAACGCCTCGGAAATGGTACAGGAAGATGCAGGATTAGTGCCGACTATCATGGTATGCGGTAAAAATATCGCAGACTATATGCTGGGAAATGATCAAATTATGAAATGGCTGTCTGTGCCATTAGCCAGTAATTTGTCTCTCATGAGCATCCAGCCGTCTATTGTCAGCCCGCAGGTTATGCGTGTGGGAATGATTCAGGCACTGAATCTCGAAATTTATACCTATGCGGAAACCTATGTGGATGATGATGGCAATGTGCAGAACTTCCTGGATCCGGATACAGCCATTCTGGCGGTACCTGGCAGAGGACGGCAGCTTCATGGTGCAGTTACTCTGGTCAATGATGCGGGCAATGGTTATGATACGTATGCCGCCCAGTATGTACCGTACTATATGGGCTCCAAAGAATCCCAGCAGGTCGCACTGGCCATGTACAGTCGTTGTGTGTTGGCCCCGGAATGCGTGGATGACTGGGCTGTTATTAAAGCTAAATAGATGGAGGTAGCATCATGGATATTATGGTTATGCATGGAGCACTCAGTGCCGGCGGTAAGCTGTACCGGAAAGGTGATATTATCACGGTTGACGATGCAAAAGGTGAAGACCTGATGAAACAACATCCGGATCAGTTTTGTCAGGCTGTAGGCAATACAGATAAGCCAGATGTCAATGTACCGGATAAAAGTGCTCCCAAGGTACCGGAAAAAAGCGCTGAAGCCGAATTACCATCTGCTGATTTATCAGCAGTAGTCACAAAATGAGCGGATTCAGAGACATGGTTTCGGCAGATCTCGACATTTTCATTAATGGCGACGAGTTTGCCGAAGACCATGATTTAAATGGAACGCTGTGTAAAGCTGTTATTGATACGATGGACAGTAAAGAAAATTTCTTTAATAGCCAGACGTATGAGCCATACGGTGGTATATCTGGACGATTGATGAAAGTGTATGTTAAGGCGTCGGATTTGCCGGAAATTCCAGCAGAAGGAACGGTATTCAGGGTAGACGATGAACCATTGATAATCAATAAAGCTTCAGTAGAAATGGGTATTGTTGTTATTACGTTACATGGATCTGAGGGATAATGACATGATATCAATTGAGGTACGCAACCAAGATATAGCAAAATTGGAAAAAACACTGGCACAGTTTTCTGGGGATAAGCTTGCCGCATGTATTGACAGAGCGACATACCGCGGGGCATTGCATGCCAGGAAAGTAGCAATCAAGCAGATACGAAGCATTTACACCATTAAATCCGGAGAACTTCGGAACGCAGCACCCATTAAACGGAGCGGTTTAGTATCTACCATTGATATCAAAGGCCCGTTTTTGCCAGTTGAACATTATCGTGCAGCCAGCAGGGCTAAGGGCATATTCGTAACTATTAAAAAAGGGAGTGGTGCATTGGTACCCATGTCGTTCTCTAAAGGTGGCAAGGGAGGAGTTTTCCGTAAAAGAATCGGGCCTAAACGATATCCCATTGAAGGCTTGCATGGGCCAGCCATCCCCCAGCTATATGGCAATAAGGCCGTAGTGGAACTAATGGAACAGGAAGGGATGAACGTTTATGCAGAACGCCTGATGCACGAATTAGAGCGATTGGTTGGTGAGGCATGATGTCACAAATCGTAACACCATGGCAATGTGCGTCAGAAATCACGGATTGGCTGAAAGAACAAATCAAATCCTCATCGGAGTATTCGAAATTGCTTGATGTAGAAACAGGAAATATCAAGATATATCCGGGATTCCTGCCTTATGTAGCAGATAAAAAATCGAAAGAGAAATTATGTCCGGCTGTTGTCATCCGGCCAACGACCATATCCGACCTGGAAATGGAATCTACGGCATCTATGGCTGTATTAGTAACGACATACGATGAAGATATGATTAATGGCTGTCAGAGCTTGTATAGATTAATGGAGGTAATTAGGGAGCTTCTATTGGACAACAATCCCATCAATAGGCGATGGGAAATAAAGAACGGAACTATGGAATCTACCATCCCGGATGAACAGCCATATCCTATGTGGTGGGGGCGGATTGATTTTGATGTCAATGTGCAACAGCCACGTACAGTCAGTGAATTTATATTAGGAGGGCCGAAACGTTTTGGATGAGACTAATGAAAAAAAGACACAAAATGCGGTAGCAGAAGAAACAAAAGCTGTTGAAAACGCATATACAGGGCCGGTGATATACGTAGGACCGAGCTTCCGGAATTCCAGACTGAATCACTGTATGATTTTTTCTGAGATTCCCGTGCCGGAAGGTGAAGACAGCGTATTGAAGCATCTTTTTGTCAAACCGGCAGAATTAAATGATGCATTGAGGGCCGTAGAGAAGAAAGGGACGGCACTCAACACATTTTACCAGAAAGCAATCAGAAATAATAAAGGGGGTAATTAATAATGGCGTTTTTCCATGGCATCAAGACATCGGAAATTGATACTGCGGTTGTAGCTACGGCTCAGACAACGGCCGGACTTCCGGTCGTATTCGGCACAGCTCCGGTACATTTGGCAGAAGAGCCGAAAATCAACGAACCAGTCATCTGCTATTCCTGGTCCGAAGCGAAGAAATATTTAGGCTACCACGAAGACTGGGATAAATACACGTTGTGCGAGCCGATGTATGCAGAATTCAAACTCTTTGCCGTTGCTCCAGTGGTATTCATCAATGTACTGGACCCGGCCAAACATAAAAAGAGTGTATCCAGTACATCAATCACGGTAAGCCGGAAATCGGCAACCATCAATGATGACGTTATCCTATCTTCGTTAACAGTATCGGCTACATCGGCAGGATCCGCCGCAAAGGCAGGGACTGACTATATTGCCGCGTACGATGATGACGGGAATACAGTAATCTCTGTTCTGGAGGGAGGAGCCCTTGCAGACGCCAGGAATATTTACGTTGCCTATGATGCGGTCGATGCGTCGTTGGTCAAAGACGCAGATATCATCGGTGGCGTAGGTACGAATGATGCGGTCACAGGGCTGGAATTGATTAACTACATTTACAGTAGATTTTCGCTTGTGCCGGGCATTATTGCTGCACCGGGCTGGTCTCAGCATCCGGAAGTAGCCGCTGTGATGCGGGCCAAATCCCGCAATATCAACGATGTATTCCGTTGCAGTATTCTGACCGATATCGATACGACGGAAGTAAAATCGTATAGCGGCTGTAACCTTTGGAAAAGTGGCAATGGTTATACCGGCGTTGCTGAATCTGTATGCTGGCCAATGGGAAAAATGGGCAATCATTGCTATTACATGTCCACTATTGAAATGGGCGTAATTGGCCAGGTGGATGCGTCGAATGATGACATTCCCTATGAATCGCCTTCCAACAAATCTGTACCAATTACAGGACTGTGTCTGAAAGATGGTACAGAAGTTACGTTGGAACTGACGCAGGCCAACTTGCTTAATGGCCAGGGCATTACCACGGCACTGAACTTCGGCGGTGGTTGGAGACTTTGGGGCAATTATACGGGGGCTTATCCGGGCTCTACGGATCCAAAAGATACGTTCCTTGCTGTCCGGCGTATGTTTGACTGGGATGACCAGGTATTCATCCTGACCTATTGGCAGCGTCTCGACAAGCCTGGTGTTCCTCGCAATATTCAGATTATTTTGGATTCTGAACAAATCCGCCTGAATGGACTGAAATCACGAGGCTATATTCTGGATGGCAGTATTGAATTTTTGGAAGAAGAAAATCCAACAACGGATCTGGAAGCGGGCATATTCAGATTCCACAAGAAGCGCACGCCGCCGATTCCGATGCAGGAAATCGATACTATTTCAGAATATGATGTCAACGCGTTCAACGCATTGTTTGAATAGAGGTGAATAGCACATGGAAATTAATAAAATGCCGGAAGTCCTGAATGATTTCAGGATTTATGATGAAAACAGCGACACATTATATGGTGTGGCCAAGATTGAACTGCCTGATTTCAAAAGTATTACGGCGACCATTAAGGGGGTAGGTGTCGGGGGAGAAATCGAAGCACCGGTGTTAGGGCAGTTCGAGTCTCTGGAAACAAAGCTTACGCACAACATCAATGACAAATGGAACCTGACCATGGTAGGCGGCAGGGCCGTAGCTCTGGAAGCCAGAGCGGCCAATCAGTACTGGGACAGTGCCAATAACAATTACGTAATGGAAAAGGTACGAGTGGTTATCCGTGGCCGGACTAAACAGATGTCCGGCGGCTCCTGGGAACCAGCATCTACAACCGATGCTGAAAATACGATTGAAACGACGTATATCAAGTACGAAGTCAATGACAAAACGCTCCTGGAAGTAGATAAGTATGCATATAAATTTGTTGTCAACGGCACGGATATCATGCAGCCGATTCGCGATGCTTTGGGCATCTAAATGGGAGGAATCTAAATGAAGAAAGAAAACGAAGAAGCAAAAGTTGTTGAAGCGGAAGTCATCCAAGACAAGCAGATGGCCCTGCCCAGTGACCAGGTTATCCACCTGACGCGTGCTTTGCCTGATGGAAAAGATATCTTATATCTGGATTTTGATAAAATTACGGGATATACCTTGCTCAAATGTGAAAAAGAAGCAAAAAAACAGGATGCAAGTATTGTCGTGCCGGCATTGTCCCAGGTTTATCAGTCCCATGTAGCTGCTGTAGCAGCAGGTATCAAATACGATGACATTTTGTCTTTGCCGGCAAAAGACTTTACGGCCATCATGATTAAGACGCAAGGTTTTTTGCTAGGTACGGCCTCACCGAACGACAAGGAGTAACAGCCGGGCTGTTTATGAGGAATACTGTCAGGATGGCAAAATATACGCATACTCCGATAGATTTTTTCCTGGATTTGCCTGTCGAGGAGTATGCATCCTGGCAATCTATCATCAACGCTGAAATCGAAAGAGAAAATAAAGCGATAGAAAGCGCTGGGAAAGGAGGACGCCGTGGCTAATAGAGTACTTGAAATGGCCATTGCGATAAAGGGACAGCTGGATGGCAGCGTTGGCAGTGCCATGTCGCGGGCTGTTGCTCAGGCCAAACAGATGCAGTCACAGATTAAAACTGCAAACCGGGAACTGCAGAACTTGCAGAAACAGGCGGCTAAACAGCAAAACAGCAAAGGATATGTCGAATATGATACTGAATTGGCTGTTTTACAAGCTCAGGTCAGAAAGAACGAGCTGGCCAAGCAATACGAAGGGACAATGAACCGTATCAATGCAAAGCAAAAGGCATCGGCAAATTTATCCCAGGCTGTAAGCAATCTCAAAGCCGGAGCTGTCGCCGCGGCGGCTATTGCGGCACCTCTGGGCATTGCAGCCAATGAAGCCATTAAGTATGAATCGGCCATGGCTGATGTCAGGAAAACAGTAGATTTTGACACGCCTGAGCAATTCAAGCAAATGGGTGCTGATATCCTCCAGATGTCACAGGAATTACCTATGTCAGCAGAAGGCATTGCGCAGATTGTTGCCGCTGGTGGACAGGCAGGCATTGCCAGAGAAGATTTAAAGCAGTTTGCCACTGATGCGGTGAAGATGGGCATTGCCTTCGACATCACTGCTGACCAGGCTGGCGAAATGATGGCCAAGTGGCGCACGGCTTTTGGTATGAGCCAGGGAGAAGTTGTACAATTGGCTGATCAGGTCAATTATTTGTCGAATACAACAGCGGCAAGCAGTGATTCTATCTCGGATATCGTTACCAGAGTCGGTCCGTTAGGTCAGGTCGCTGGCATGAGCGCTGCCCAGGTAGCTGCTGTTGGCGCGTCCATGGCTTCCGTCGGCGTGCAATCTGAGGTGGCGGCAACGGGCATCAAGAATATGGCATTGGGCCTGGTGGCTGGTGAAGGGGCAACCAAGACACAGGCAGAAGCATTTCAACAGTTAGGTCTATCAGCGACAGATGTAGCTAAACGGATGCAGGAGGATGCACAGGGAACGATTATTGATGTGCTGTCCCGGGTTAAACAATTACCAAAGGAAATGCAGGCCTCTGTATTGAGTGACTTGTTTGGCAAGGAATCCATTAATGCTATTGCACCATTACTGACCCAGCTGGATAATTTGAAAGATAACTTCAATAAAGTCGGCGATGCAACTCAGTATGCGGGCAGTATGGACGCAGAATATCAGGCGCGAGTAGGGACTACGGCCAATCAATTACAACTGGCTAAAAACAATTTAGTGGCGTTGGCCATTAATGTTGGCAGTATCTTATTGCCAGCTATTTCTTCTGTGGCCGGAGCCCTGGCAACAGCGGCAGGCGGCATTGCATCGTTTATTTCTCAACATCAGACTTTGGCAACTGTAATCATGGGAGTCATAGGAGCCGTACTTGCATTGACTATGGCCGCTCTGACTATCCGTACCGCAGTGGCTTACTATAGATATATGGTTGAATCTATCCACATGGTACGAGATGCTCACGTTGCAGCTACTATTGCCAGTAGAGCATCTACTGTGGCCACCATTGCTGCCGGCGCAGCACAAAGAGCGTTTGCAATGGGCGCACGGATTGCCGCTGCGGCACAAATGGCACTCAATGCCGTTATGGCCATGAATCCGTTTGCCTTACTTGTCATCGCTATTATGGCTGTGGTAGCGGTATTAGTGTATTTGTGGAACACCAATGAAGGGTTCAGGAACGCATGCATTGCGGCCTGGGATGCTATTAGTTCAGCCGTATCCAGTGCATGGCAAGCCGTATCTGATGCGGCCAGTGCGGCCTGGGATTATATTACCAGCGCTGTATCAAGCGCTTATAGCTTTATTGTTGGTATTTTTGACTCCATCATGGCCGTGGCCGTATCTGTTTGGGACGCTGCTGTCAGCGCTGCGCAAAGTGCCTGGGATAGTATTACGTCAGCGGTCGGCCAGGGCGTGCAATGGTGTATTGATCAATGGAATACCTTGACAGAAGTATTGTCCCATCCTATTGACGCTATTGTGAACTTTATCAAAAGTGGCGACAGCGATGCTGCATCTGCTGCCGGACAATCCGCAAACGGTGGCGTATTTACTCGGCCCTACCTGACATGGGTAGCAGAAGCGGGACATCCGGAAGTAATCGTGCCGATTACCCATGACGCCAATGCCTATAATTTATGGGCAAAAGCCGGTCAAATGCTGGGCGTATCGCCGAATACGCCGGTCAATGTATCGGCCCCGGCTGTTTCCGGAGGAAGTGGCCGGCAGTATACATTCAGCCCGACTATTGTTGTACAGGGCGGCAGCCCAAATACAAAGCAGGAAATATCCCAGCTTATGGACCAGAAGATGCGTGAATTTGAACAGATGATGAAGCGGGTAGAAGCAAATAGGAGGCGGTTGAGCTATGAGTAATACATACAGTACCGTGCAAGGCGATATGTGGGACATGATTTCATACCGTGTGTATGGATCTGAAAAGTACGTAAAAACATTACTGGAAGCCAACCCGCAATTTCGTGATGTCGTAGTGTTCCCGGCAGATATTGTGCTGACGTGTCCGGATGTTAACCTGACGAATACATCGACATTGCCACCATGGAAGCGGTGATTGAATGGCTGTATTGCAATCGTTACAGAAAAAAATAACAAAACTGAAAGAACAGGCAACGGCCGGTTTACTGGCGCAAGAGCACATCGGCCGGCGTGCCTGGCTGATTGTAACGTATAATGGCAAAGATATATCCGAATCGTTGGCACAGTACGTACTGAGTTTCAGCTATACAGATAATCTGACTGGGCAGGTAGATGATATATCCATTACCCTGGAAGACCGTGCTGAATTGTGGGAAGCGGATTGGATGCCAGAACGAGGCGCTACCCTTGATATTACAATTTGCACATATAACTGGTCAGATTTGTATAGTGAAGAACAGGATTTACAGCTGGGAAAATTTGAAATCGACGAACTTGAAGTAAGTAGTGCACCGAATGTCGTGACGATTAAAGCGGTTGCTATATCTATCGGTGACGATAGCACACTGAGAAGTACGCTGAGGTCGCATACCTGGGAAAATATCTCTGTACAAAAGGCGGCCAATGATATTGCCTGGCAGAATGGCATGAAACTGCAATGGTATTGTGATGACAATCCGAATATAGATAAGCTGGAACAGAACGATGAATCAGATTTGGATGTATTGCAGAAAATCTGCGATGATGCCGGCTTTGCCCTGAAAGTAACGACAGATACCATCATCATTTTTGATGTGGAAAAATTTGAGAAGGAAGACGTATATGCGGAATATTATCACCCTGGTACAACCATACTGAATATTGTGGAAAACCAATCGAAACCAGTTCAGACAGATGCGCTTTTGAATTACAGTTTCAAGGCCAAAATCCGTGATGTATATAAAAAGTGTCATGTCAAGTATGCGAAAGACAAAGATAAGTCCGTCATAGAATCGACATTTGTTGCTCCAGATAAGAAAGAGAAAGAAGGAGCAACATTGGAAGTACATCAGCAGGTATCTTCGCAGGCGGAAGCTGACCGGCTGGCCAAGAAAAAATTACGGGAAAAGAATTGCGAAGAATTTACGGGCAGCTTTTCATCTGATGGGAATATGGGACTTTGTGCAGGAGAAACGATTGAGATGCTTGGATTTGGGAATTTTTCCGGGAAATATATCATTACCCAGGCCAAACATGATATCAGCAGCAGTGGCTTTACCAGTAGCGTTGAGATAAGGAAGTGTTTAGATGGCTATTGATGACAGAAACATACTTAAGTTATTGGCACGCTGCATTCGCGTTGGTCGTGTATCATCTGTCGATACAGCGGATGCATCGGCCAGGGTGACATTTCCTGATCATGATGATGTTGTGTCACCGCCACTGAAGATTATCATGAGAGGATGTAAAGAGGCAAAAGATTACTGGTTGCCCGCTGTGGATGACCAGGTATTATGCATTTATACGGCAGATGGCGGCGGTAAAGGCACAGGGGCAGGGTATATATTGGGTACGATTTACAGCACTATAGATGCGCCTCCTGGCGGCGGGTCCAGGGTACTCAATGTACCGAATGATTTACATATCCATTGCGGTAGTTTGGATATCACATCTGGGTCAGGCGATATCACAGTAAATGGTATTTCCCTGGTCAATCATACGCATGGAGGGGTAGAGCCCGGCGGCAGCAACACAGGTAAACCGCAGTAAGGAGAGATGCTTATGTATATCGGGTATATGGGATCAATCATATTCGGGGTGGCTGAGCATTATCTCGTTACGCCGGATGAAGTAAGCCGGTCCGGGGAGGCGCGATGGCAGACGCATGATTTAATTATGAATAAGCCTGTAGCTCAGTTTATTGGCCCTGGGCAGGAAGAACTATCGTTCAAGTTACGCCTCATGACGCAATATAATGCTACCCCAGAACGACAGTTAAAGACGCTTAGAGAAATGCGTGATAATGGCATGGTGTTCCCACTGATCATTGGCGGTAAGCCTGTATCGCAGAACTATTGGTATTTAGAAAGCGTAGAAGAAGCAGAAGCTATCTACAATGCCTACGGGAAAATCTTGTATATTACGGCCAGTGTCAAACTCAAGGAATATGATTTGGAAAATACGGATGAAGAGTCAAATGTCAATAAAATTGGCAGAGCGTATAACGTAGTTACTACATTATTTGGAGGTGGATTGTAATGCAGTATGAAGTATCGGTGAAAGCCCCGGAAATCATTGATATCGCGCCGAAAAACGATGTAAATGAAATATTGCAGAACGTTCGCACTATATTAGCGACTACAAAAGGAACCATTCCCTTAGACAGAGGATTCGGCATTGATGGTTCAGTTATCGATATGCCGACGATGCAGGCACAAGCGTATTTGACGAATGAAATATTCCAGGCAATCCGGAGATATGAGCCCAGGGTATCTATTGATAACATTACATTTGATGGGGAGATTACTGGAAAATTGATTCCCAAGGTGGTGATTACGATATGAAATTATCTGACTTACCAGATATTGAATTTGCCAATGCTGATGAGGAGACTGTAAAAGCGGCCGTGCTGGCGGAATATACAGAAATAACAGGCCGGACACTGGCAACAGGCGACCCGACACGGCTGTTTCTGCTGGTGATTGCAGAACTCATTATCCGGTTGCTGAACAAGATGAACTATACGGGCAAACAGAACCTGCTGAAATATGCAACTGGTGACAATCTGGATGAACTGGGGGCATTTTCGGACACGGACCGGATTCCGGCATCTGCAGCTACAACGACATTACAGATTACGTTGTCGGCGGTACGTGAGCAAGAAACTATCGTGCCCAGTGGTACGCGGGTAGCAACGGCCAGCGGTATATATTTTGCTACGGATGAAGATGTGGCGATATTAGCAGGAAAAACGGTGACAACTGTTAAAGCAACCTGCCAGACAACAGGAGTTACGGGAAATGGATTCTTGCCGGGAGAAATCAACAATATTGTGGATCCTATTGCTTATGTGGCATCTATTACTAATACAACAACCAGTGCCGGCGGCGCGGACCGAGAAGAGGATGACGCATACCGCGAACGGATTCATGAATCGCCGGAGCGATTTTCGACAGCCGGGCCGACCGGGGCCTATGAATATTGGGCAAAATCAGCAAACAGTGCAATCATTGACGTAACGGTATACAGTCCGTCGGCCGGCGTCGTAGAAATACGACCATTGCTGACAGGTGGTACAATTCCTGAACAGGAAGTATTAGATACTGTAGGTGCTATCCTAAATAAGGAAAAAGTGCGGCCACTGACAGATCAGGTACAGGTAAAAGCTCCGGAAACCGTCAGTTATGATATAAGCTTGACCTATTATATTGACCAGGGCATATCGGAATCTACAGTGCAGGAAGCAGTATCCGCAGCCATAGGCAGCTACAAGTTATGGCAGTCTGGGAAAATTGGCCGGGATATCAACCCATCCAGGCTAATCGCCAATGTGATGACCGTAACAGGCGTCAAACGTGTAATTGTAACTTCACCTACATTTACGAAGCTGACAAATGTGCAGGTGGCTCAAGCCGGTACGGTAACGGCCAGCTTAGGAGGTAGTGAAGATGAATGACGATGAATACAAGGTTGCCGAACATCTGCCGTCATCCATTGATGCGGAGCCTATAACCAGCTTGGCCCAAGTAGCTGACGTAGAACTGGGAAAAATCAATACTGACCTGTTGCTGATTTATCCGGCCATAGACAGTCTGAATGAACAGCTGATCGATTATTTAGCTGTCCAGATGCATGTAGATGAATATGACGATACGGAGAATTTGGATGTCAAAAGGCAACAGGTAAAGCAGTCATTCCTGCTGCATAGGCTAAAAGGTACAAAATATGCTGTGCAGAAAGCTGTATCGACGGTATATCAATCAGCGAAAGTAGAAGAGTGGCCGGAATATAGTGGTGAACCATATCATTTCCGTGTGACAGGTATAACGGCACCGATGAATGAAACAAAAACCATCAATAAATTGGTGCGGTTAATCAATGCGTACAAAAATACACGGTCCTGGTTGGACTATGTCCAGTTTAACAGGCTGTATAGACAGACCTTTTTGTTCGGCGGAAATGTCAATCTAGTAAGAAAAACGACAATTACGTTTGATTTGAAACAAAAGATAATCACGCAGAAGGATATACATGTATTAGTCGGTGTTGGTATATATAAGGAGGTAACGATTAATGGCCAACTGGAATAAAATTACCATGACAGATGTCGGGGCAGCGTTGCAGGCTAAGGTCAACGCGGGATTGACGACATTGAAATTTACGCGTGTTGCCATAGGCTCTGGAAGCAGAACTGGAGGCTTAGGCAGTGCGACAGGACTAGTGAAAGAAGAGCTAACGCTGGGTATAAACAGCATTACACAGAACGGAAGTAAGGTAACACTGGACCTGACGATTAGCAATAGCGGCTTAAAAACTGGCTTCAAGATTACGGAAATGGGTTTGTTTGCAACTGATCCTGATGACGGAGAAATCATGTATGTAGCCCTTATTGATGATAATCCGGATTATATGCCGGCAGAAGGAAGCAGTACAGTCGTACAGCAGGAATTTCAGCTTGTGTTTACAATGAGCAATACCGGCAATGTATCAGCAACAATTAATCCTAATGGTTTTTTGACGGTAGCTCATAACACGGACGAAGCGGCTCATGAAAATATCCTGATGGTAACATCGACAGCGGATAAGCCAGCATCTATGTCAGACCGGGGTATGTGGGTCGAAATCGTCGAGTAGGTGATGCACTATGCTAAAAATCAAGAACATGGACATCTACTATATCCGCGGCGACGATGATGGATTCAGTATCCAGCCGACTGCGGACGATGGCACGGAAATCACGGACTTCACGGGCGTATTTTCGGTGAAAAAGTCATATGATGACACAAATTATGTACTGCAGTGTCCGATGGATGGGACAGTAGTGAACCTGACGCATGATAAGACGAAGAATCTGGCGTATGGCGATTACATATGGGACGTTGAGCTTACTCTGGCAGATGGCATCCGTCAGACTATTGGGCCAGGCAAGTTCCATTTATTGCCGGATGTGACAATTTAAGGAGTGATACGATGGAAAAGCTACACGCTGTATTGTCAGCATCTGGAATCATATCCGCAAAAATGACGGCAGGCGTACCCATGAAGACATCCATCAAGACCAGTGGATACAGCAAGAAAGCAATGGTACGGATGCCCAGAAAAAGTTACTTTCCTAGCTTGGGAGACGTGGATAAACTTTATATCGATGAAAGTGAAGGGATTATCTATTTATGGGATGCAGATACATTGACGTATATACCCATAGCCAGCGACTGGCACCAAATTAATGTGATAAATGGAGGGGAAGCATAATGGCAACACAAATTCTTAAAAACGTAATCTTACAGCTGCGGACTGGCTCTGCAACCCAGTGGGCCGCATCCACCCGAATCCTGGCCGTGGGCGAACCCGGCGTGGAGACCGACTCTGGACGAATCAAGATAGGTGACGGTACTAATCTGTGGTCTGCACTGCCCTGGTCCGGTGCAGCAATCGGTAAGAGCAGCACCAACGGAGCCTTGACAATCAATGGGGCGGACGTGGTAGTGTACGTTCTGCCAACAGCCACCAGCGATACCTTGGGGGGCATCAAATCCGTCAGCGGCACCGGCAAGGTCACTGTGGACAGTGCGACTGGCATCGCCTCTGTAGACAACGTAGCCAGTGCAGACAAGCTGGCTACCGCAAGAATAATCAGTTTATCTGGTGACGTAACTGGCTCCGGGAGCTTTAACGGATCTGCTAACCTGGCCATCACTACTGCTCTGGCAGGGCAGGCCTTTACTGCCGGCACATACACCAAAGTTACCGTCAACACCAAGGGCATCGTGACCGGTGTGGCCCAGCTGAGCGCATCTGATGTGCCTGGCGGGATAAGCGCTGGTAAAATCAGCGGCCTGGGGACGGCAGCCACCAAGAACACCGGTACGGCCTCCGGCAATATCCCGGTGCTGGGGAGCGACGGAAAATTGGACACTGCAGTACTGCCAGCGTTGGCTATTACTGACACGTTTACGGCCACCAGCAAGGCGGACATGCTCAAACTGACCGCCCAGACCGGGGATGTCTGTGTCATCAGCTCCGGCGGTGACAAAGGGAGCTATATTCTGACTAAAGATGACCCGACAGTAGCCGCAAACTGGCAGCTCTTGACACCGCCTGCCGATGCAGTGTACAGCGTCAACGGAAAGACTGGTGTAGTCACCCTGACCACTGCTAATATATCAGAAGGGTCAAACCTATACTGGACCCAGGCGCGGTTTGACACGGCTTTTGCCACTAAAAATTCCACGGCGCTCAAGGACGGGGCAACTATCGTCCATACGACTGACACTGTGGTCATTAACTGCGGGAATGCATAGGTGGTGATTCAATGGCCACAAAAACAATAAACGGCCAGGTTAAGACCAGAATCGATACTGCGGCAAATTGGCAAAGCGTTAACCCGATACTATTGGCCGGGGAACTTGGCATTGAGTCCGACACACATCGGATGAAGGCCGGTGACGGAACGACAGCCTGGAGTAGTCTGCCATACCTGCAAGGTCCATCAAACGTCACACTTAGCGTCGAAGCCTCAGCGGGATCAAGTACCTGGATAGAAGTGCCGACAGAAGATATGTATATAGGCGGAACGGAGCCGACCGACCAGAACACAATATGGCTGGAAGTCAGTGAATAAAGGAGGATAACAACATGAGCATTTTAAAAGGTATTTTACATCACTGGAACAAAACGACAAAATCGTATGATACTATCCATCCGGAAACAGAAGTAGCCCAGGTTACGGACTGGAACGAAGGTATTGTAGCTACCATGGCAAGCACAGCTTTGAGCGGACTTGTTAAGACGCTGTCGTCGGACAGCCTGCTCACACTGCTGATTAAAAAAGTGTTTGAGGCGACAGGAGTTAAATACTCACTGGGCCAGAACGGATATGTGTGTTGGGGATCGTTATTCGGGGGCGTAATTACACAGTGGGGAAGAGAAGCAACTACTACGGGATCTTCGCGAGTTGTCGCGCTTCCCATCGCTTATGATGAGGGATTAAGAGTTTTTGCGTGTGATACTGGAGCGGCTACAGTAACCTATGGTGCTGCATTTAAAACAACGACATCAATAGAGATTTTTTCAAGCCAACCAACCTGGGAATGCGCTGCACAGTATTTTGTAATTGCAAAAGCTTAAACAGTGGGTAATATACACTAATGTGCCTAGGGCTGGGGTGGCTAAAAAAGTTACATACCCGTTAGCACTGTCTAATGTATTTGCGGTAGCCTCATCTGTAGACACACCAGATTCTATCTTACAAACCGGCAATGTGACGACAGAATCATTGGAATGGTCCATTACTAATACCGGATACGAAGCATCAACAGTAAGAAGCATTATAATCGGCGACTAAACAGTGGGGAACTTATACGGTAGTTTGCGACTATCTCCAGGGGCCTCCGGATGGCAGATATGAAGGGCAACATAGTTATAGTTACCCTATTTCTTTCTCTAAGTCATGCTATGCTGCTAGTGCTAATGTATCTGTTGATGTCTCCGGTCCTGGGGATGAAGCCGTATCAATTCGAGGTATCGGTTCATCTGATTTTGCTCTCTGGGGGGAAGTGTCATCAGCGAATGCAACAATTACGGCAACTTGCATATTCGTTGGCGTTTAGACAGTGGGTACATCAAGATTCCATGGCCCGAACATATACGCTGCCAATTACCATGAAATCTATATACTGGCGCGGAAGCGATTTTGGCTATTGTTATGGATATGCATCAGGCGAAAGCACGTCTTCCGTATCTTTCAACGCTTTTGATGTTGGCTCTACGTCTGCAAGAACAACAGCCGTAAGTGCATTTATTGCAGTTATTGGCTCCGTTTGAACAGTGGGGATTTTACACTGAATCTTCAAACGATACTGTTTCACAATTCGGTGTATCGTTACCGCTTACATGCACAACAACTTACTCAATAGCGACGGCTGCAACCGGAGACGACACAGCAAACATTTTTTCCGTAAGTGGGAGTGGCTTTACAGCTCGATGCCATAAATCGCTTTCACCATCGACCTGGGTAAAACGCCCGTTATACTGGATTGCTATTTGCAAATAGCAATCCAGCGCACACCTTGCCCCGACTTATCATATGTCAAGAACTGCAGCTGTGTACCATACACTTTAACGCCGGTGATGCCAGAACTGCCCCCGTGGCTTGTACTCGCATCATTCCAGCTGCATACTGCTTGATATATCACAGATGGCGTTATGGGCAGGTTTAACGTATATACAGTCCAGTAGAGCACCGTATCAATATCTCCCCACTGTCTATCTTCCAATTGCAAGCACTCGTAAATCATAATCTGTTAAAGAGCAGTGTGCTGTGGATGCTGACGTCATCGATACACTCCAACCTTCCGATGGGTGCGTTGCCCCATCTCTATGATACGGAGTCACTAATAATATGACATTTTCTGATGAAAATGCCAGTGGGAAGGTGATATTCTCTCGTGCATTACCTGTAGATACCCACTGTTTACACTACCCCGATTATAATCACATGACACCTAGTATCTGAGGTGGTACCCGGCCCATATATAATAAGGTCATCTGGGCTAAATCCAAAAGAATATCTAGCCACCCCATGGTCTGATACCACGCCAGCTAGGCATCTATTCACCGTAATAGGGAGAGAAACTTTATACTTAGCGTTCCCTGTTATAACATAAAGTCCCCACTGTCTAATACCCGACGACTATTGCCCGGAACCCCCAGACTCCTGACGTATTTGTTGTGACTATTATTTTTGATGTGCTAGAAATATAAGCAGCATAATTGATGCCAAGAACAGCCCCGTCCATTCCTACTACTGTGCCTGTTTGTGTAAGTGCAATTGGTAAAGTAACTTCAGCTTGTGTGCCGGAACCTGCATAATATATCCACTGTCTACTTGCCAATGGCTATCCATCGAAGGTTAGGTAAAGGGCTATCATTACCACGATACCTGAAATCGGTGCGAGTCAAGTCATCACAACAAGCTAAAGGAGACATATTTGTTATAGACACGGCCAAAGAAACATTATCACTTTGAAAGGATATTGGTAGATTAATGCGCTGGGTTGATGAGTTGCAATTAATTGAGTATCCCCACTGTGTGCCTATCGGCCTACGATAAAATAGGTAGGTGACCCGGCCGTTGTCCCGTTTATCCGGAATTGTACCTGGCTTATTGTTGTTTGTTGGTCATTCCAGATGATGGTTACGTCTGTAGTGTCGTCGGAGAGCCCCGCCATGGTTGCGACACAGCGAAGTACAGCTGCTGAGAAAGAAATTGGAAGAGTAGCCGTCCGATATACGCCGTCAACCGTGTAGGCATATCCCCACTGTCTAATACCCTATGGCAATGATATAAAATTCTGTATCCGCCGTAAATGTAGTTTCGCCGTATAGCGCGCAGCGGCTTCGAGAGTCTAAATAGACTGCGGAATGGAAAACTGTATGGTTATTATTCATATGCGTTAAAACGACAGACTGCGCTTGAGCTGGATAAATCAGCGGGTATGTAAAATATCCGAAGTTTGAACCGCTCTTTATTGTGATATTTCCCCACTGTTTACTTGCCGATAAAAATCGCATAAAACCATGGTGCGGTAACGTATGTGTCATTTGTTCTAGCCCAGTATGCATAAGATTGTAGGCCGTTAATTACTACCGCTAATGGTATGACCCCAGACCCGCTATCGATTCCAACCGCACAAAATCCGCTGTTAGTAAACGCTATTGGTAATGTATCTTGGATGCCAGATGCGTTTGTCGCTTTGGCGTTTTTGTTATATACCCACTGTCTATTTGCCGATAATTAATGCTTTATAGTATCCTGCCGACGCACTACTTGCAATCCGTGCACTGGTTAAAGTAACTTTATTATCTACAATCAAAAATGTATAGTTCTTTGCCTGGGTGATACTTGCTGTGTCCCAGTCTGTCAGGATAATCTGATAGACATCGCTTGCAAAAGCAACAGGGAATGATATGTCATCATACGTTTGTCCGGCCGGAATTGCCGATTTTATCCACTGTTTATAGTCTCCCGACAATCAGTATATACGCACCATCTTCAGCCTGACCATTTCGTGAAACGGTAACAGTGGCATTATCTATGATAATTTCTCGCTGGAATGTATGAGTTGCATATCCAACCCCAGAAATCAATGCTATCATGTTCTCCGCCATTGTAATGGGAAGCTGCACAGTTGTAGTTCCAGAGCTGTAGCTATATATCCACTGTTTAAACACCGATATCAATCAACTTAAACCCGCATCCGTACGAGCTTGCTTTAATGTAGACGCCAGAGGTTGTAGGCATTACAGATATAGTTTTTAGTGTGTCTGATGTAGCACCCATGCTATGCACGGCAACGGGGACATGAAACGTGGTTGGCGAAATAGGCAATGAAAATTCTGCGGCTTCCGTCGCCTTATCAGTTATCCACTGTTTAGCTACAAAAAATAAACCAATGATGGTTTGTGCCGTTTGCTGATGCTGCTTCGGCATTACCATTGTAGGGGAGACCGGAATATATGGGCCAAAATATTAAAGCTCCACTTTCGTAGGTTAATGATGAATATGTACCGCCGGTATTCCATTTTATGCCTGTATCTACTACTGCTCCTGCAAAAAATGTGTTAAATGCAATTGTAGGCGTGATGGCTTGTCCATTTGGAGAACTGCTATATGTAACAGTTCCCCACTGTTTAATATCCTAACGAAAAATAGAAAACCGAGAATGGGGTAACGGGTGCATGCACGATGAACGAATTTGTAGCAAAATCGCCCACCCCGTATGCTTTACCTTCCATCCCGTAATCAACTGCAATTGCAAAAAACTGCGTAGTTGAGTAGGCAATGGGGAGCGAAATTGTTGTATCGCTTGTTTGGTTATCCCCGGATAATCCCCACTGTTTACATACAAAAGATTAACCAATGGTAATTCGTACCATTTTTGCTCACCGTTTGCGGGGATCCTGTGTATTGTGGCCAAAAAATTAATGAGTTGTTCTCATATGACAATCCAGCAAATGTTCCACCTGTATCCCATCTTATTCCTGTGTCAGTAACAAAACCTGCAAAAAAGGTGTTAAAAGAAATTGCTGGTACGATTACTTGACCATTTGGGTTACTGTTATATGTAGTATATCCCCACTGTTGAAAGGAGATGAATAAAATGTCAGAATCTATGTATTTAATGTTAGGGAACGCTAATGACAAAAAGCGGGCAAGCGTTGTTTTAAGTGAAGTAAGCAATGCAATTTATGCGATGGATGTCGTGGCCAGAAGCTACGGCGTAGAATTTAATGATAATCTTATCAAGCAGCTCTACGATGAGCTGGAAAAACATATAAATCAAATGGCTCAGTCGTAAATTATCAAAAATATTTCGTTAAATGAGAATTGCATGATTGCTGTTATCAGCCAAATATTTAATTTTTAAAATTCTGTAATGCATACGAAATCTGATATTTTAATCATAGCAAATTATGAACACGAAAAAACGCCAATGAATGCGTATTTAACAACATTCAAGGCGTTTTTATTTTGAGCAAATTATGTGCAAATTATTGTAGTAGTTCTATGCATTTGCGAAGCTGTCGTAAGGATTTATGGGTATATACCCGGTCGGTCACATTACCTCCGGCATGACCTAAAATCCTACGTTTTGCATTTTCATTGGCGCCGGCATTATCTAGCAATGTCGCGACGGTATGACGGGTGTCATGAGGCGTGTGATTTTGACCATGAATTTGGACCATTACTTTGTTCCATATTGCAGACCGGTATTGTGAATATTCATATGGATTGCCATCTGTATTACAAATCAAAAATTTACCAGGGGCCTGTAATCGGCTTTCGATGAATGGTAATATTCGCGAATGAATTGGAATGATGCGGATACCAGATGACGTTTTTGATTTTGTGATGCGAATATATCGTTGTCGTAGATTAATATTGCATTTTTCAAGGTGAAGTAATTCACTGACACGCATGCCGGTATACAGCAGAATTAATACAGTATCCCTGTCAGGGATATCGGTTTGCTTCCATAATTTGTTGATTTTCTGGCGCGAGAATACATGATGCGGATACACCGGGTGATTTCTACCAATGGATAGTAGCAACGCATAATTTGTACGACATATATTAGACTTTTGCGCATATTTAAAAAGCAGGCTCAGTAAATTTTTAACCTTTTTACAACTTGAATATGATAGATGTTGTTTTTGCCGCATGGAATCAATAACGGATTGCAAATCGAGAAAAGTTAAATCAGAAAAAGGTTTGTCATACAAGGAAAAGCAATGCTTATATGAATTTTCATAGCTAGCCTTCGTACTATTTGACAGTTCAGTATTTTCATTCAAATGGAATGGAAGCCATCTGAAATATAATTCAGAGAACGTTATTGTTTTTCTACGGAAAGGGCGGTGATCTTGGTGATGATCAGCATAATAATTGGCTTGGAATACTTTCGCATCATATATCGATTCAAACGACGCAATATATTTTTGCTTGCCAGCGACGGTAGTTACAAAAGCATACGGCCTCCTCCGATTACCTCCCATAATTCTGATGCAGCCATAGCCATTAGGATTTTTCATAAGAAACACCTCATTACATTTTAGTTTACATTTTATTATAGGAGAAAACATATGAATAAAACCAATGTCCAATATTATGGGGCAGGGTTTGATGCAAACGGACGTCGAATCGTGTCTAAGATTTGTGAATTTGATCCAGAAAAAGAAAGAAATAGTGATAAGGTATCTGCCTTGATTAACGAAATTAAGGCCATGTCTGAAGATATCGCTGTTGCAGAAATTATTAATGCAGATGCCTATGACCAGTATTTAAATGGGGGATGCATCAGAGATAATACGACGGGGAAGCCGGTTAAATACGTTCCGCCAGAACCGACTGCCGAAGAAAAGAAAGCCAGTGCTGCATCTAAAATCGCTGCTGAATACACCCCTCAGCTCGATGAGCTAAAAGAGAATCTATTGACAGCAGTAATGACAGGAGACACAGAACTTGAAAGTGAAATTAAAGCGGAATACCAGGATTTGATTACTGCATATAACAAAGAATTGGAGGCGTTATAAATGAAACGGTGTAAATTGTGTGCTCGTAAATTAGATGACAATGGGAATTGCGAAAATGAAAAATGCCCAGAATGCATTCGTGCAAAAATTAATAAAGCAGCAGAAGAAAGCACCGCAAAGGAGGAAGATAAATGATAGAAGCAGTAATCAATTTTTTTCGCGAGATGGCCCCAGCATGGCCCGAAATAGAGTGGGGAGCAGCAGTATCATGCGTTGGAACCATTTTTTCATATCTTGTTGGATGGAATACGGTAATAGAAGCATTATTAGTGGCCATGGCCATTGATTATATTACTGGAATTTTGGCGGCATATATTAATCCCAATATGCAGCTCAATAGTCAACGCGGATTCAAGGGAATATGTAAAAAAATCGTGATACTGTTGCTTGTCGCATTGGCACACGAATTAGATCGGGCAACTGGACAGCCGGCTGTCCAATCGCTAGTTGTGTGGTTTTTTCTGGGAAATGAGGGTTTATCAATTATTGAGAATGCGGCAAAAGCTGGTTTACCGGTGCCAGCCAGATTAAAAGATACATTAGAACAATTGACCAACAAAAAGGAGGAACGAAAATGAAGGTATTTATCAATCCGGGACATGATATTAAGTATGATAGTGGTGCTGTACATTATGATGCGAATGGAAATGTAGATTTGCGCGAATGCGATGTAGCACTCAAAATTGGCACTGCGGTGAAGGAATATCTTGAAGCGGCTGGCTGTGAGTGTTACTTGATGCAGAGCGACAATTTAGCGCCAACACCGACAGGCCGTAGCGACTACGACGATCGCCAGGGATTGACGGTTACCGAAACTGCAAATGACTGGGGCGCTGATATTTTTGTCAGCATCCACTGTAACGCCGCTTCGGGCACGGCTCGCGGCACAGAAACGGAATGCTACAGCCAGACGGGTGATGGAGGACGTTTAGCCCGGTGCATTCAATCCCAACTCATTGACAGCATTGACACCGTTGATAGGGGAGTAAAAGAAATGCCAGAATTGTTGGTGTTACGATATACAGATATGCCGGCAGTGTTGGTTGAAACAGCTTTTATTGACAACGACAGCGATATGATGCTGTTAGTAGAAAAATGGGATGACATTGCCCGTGCAATTGCACGCGGTGTAACTGACTATATACAATCGATTTTTTAATTAAAATCATTAATATAAGGAGAAATAAAATCATGAGCAAATGGACTGAAGTACGTGATGGATTAGTAGCAGCATTAGATACCAGTGAAGTAGTGGAATCTGCTAAACAGCAGGTAATTGAAAGCTTAAGCAATGAAGGGATGGCCGCGCTTGAATCCGTAGCAGATAAATTCGTTACCCAGATTCAGGCACAGGCTGCTAATGAAAGCGGCTGGAATGCTATCCGCGACAAGTTCGTACTGCCACTGTTAATCAACGGCACGATTTGGCTGGCTAAATTGGTGCTGAGCAAGAGCACAATTGCAGAGCAGAAAACTGAATAACAGCTAAAAACAAAGAAAACCCGCCAACTCAGCTAATAACTGGCTTGGCGGGTTTATTTTTTTACCATTATACACGTTTAAACGCTTGACAATATTCGTTAAAACGTGTATAATATAATCATAAGGAGGAGGTGATGCTTATGGATAAAGATGATATAGAGTGGTTGATATCGCTGATTGTTACTATATGGTTAGCGGTTAGAAAGCCAAAAGAAAAAGCCCCCAAACGTAAACGCCGTCGCAAGCAAAAACGTTAGGAGCTGAGCGGGAAGGGAAGCCGCAAACTTCCCTTCTTGCTTCTATTATAGCATAGGAGGACTGAAAAATGAAGATGATAGCAATATTATGCGGAATCATAGGAATGATGA
Source organism: Megasphaera jansseni (assembly GCF_047974155.1). NCBI lineage: Bacteria > Bacillati > Bacillota > Negativicutes > Veillonellales > Veillonellaceae > Megasphaera > Megasphaera jansseni. The sequence continues at coordinate 42,226 of NZ_JBHYRR010000023.1, forward strand.
TTGCTATACAATGGGATATAGAAACGGGGAAAGCATTTATTACAGGGGGTGTAGCAGGATTATGGATGGAACATTTAGTGAGAAAGCTTTATTTGAAGTAATGACTGCGGCAGAAGCCGCAGAAAAATGGGGAATGAATCCGAGATCAATACAGCAAGCCTGTACTGGGTATAAGGGTGGGAAACCCAGGTTTTTGGACAAAGAGGCCCGGAAGGCTGGAAGAATATGGCTCGTCACAAAAACAGGCATGGAACGACTGTATGGACCGGAGCCGAAAAACTAAGCTACATATTTTGAACACATAAAATGATTTATAAAAAATGTAAAGAGGTTAGAGTGAACATTTAAACGGTTCACCATTGGAAAAAGCTCACGCATTTTGCGTGAGCTTTTTTATAGTTTGTAGTACGGAGTTTGTAGTTGGTAGAAGTTGGTTTTAAATTTTTAGACCTTCACTATAAACTACAAACTGCAGACTTAATACTCAAAAAGAGGCTGTCTTAATGCGACAGCCTCTTTTGCCTACTTTAGGCAAGCCCTTATCCATGCTATAATAGGAACATCGTAGAATGTGAAAAAAAGGGAGTGTAAGTTATGACAGTCCAGTTGGAAGAAATTTTGAAAGCTTTTGAACTGAACAATCCGTATCTCAAGTTTTATTTGAATAAAAATGATGGCCATATGGCGTTAGTCACTGAAATCCCAGGGGACGACACGGCGGAAAACGAAGTCACAGCCAATCCGTCAGCCTATCTCAAACTGCCGACCCAGGCCGATTTGGATTTACCGGAAATGATCAAGGGCTTTGTCCCGATGATGAAGGACCCGAAACAGCGGGCCGCCTTCCAGCAGTCCATCGATGCGGGCAAGACCGTGTCCCAGCTGGAACGGGAGCTGAAGGACATGGGCCTGGTCCAGTTCTGGTATACCTTCCAGCGCATGGAGTTCCGCAAGATTGCCAAGAAATGGTGTGAAGATAACCATATTGCTTATGAAGAATAACGTCGCGGAGGCTCGATTATGAAAATTTCAGATATCGGTGAATTTGGCTTCATCGATGCCATCAAAGAGAATACCCTCTTCCATCCGGAGAATGTTGTCGTCGGCATCGGCGATGACGGAGCTGTCTATACGACGACTCCAGGCTGGCAGCAGGTAGCGGTCATTGATACGATGGTCCAGAACAGCCATTTTATCATCGGGAAGACCGCGACCTGGCACGATGTCGGCTTTAAAGCTGTTGCCTCGAATCTCAGCGATATCGCTGCCATGGGGGCTGTACCGACCCATATTGTCCTGTCGACGGCGCTGGCACCGCAGATGGAAGTGGACGATGTCATTGCCATGTATCGCGGCATCAAGGATATCTGCCAGGACTATCAGGTCAATATCCTCGGCGGCGACACGGTCATGTCCAAGGAAGGCGTCGTCATCACCGTAGCGGCTTTTGGTGAAATCGAAGCGGGGAAATCCCTGCTCCGCAGCGGCGCCCAGGACGGCGACGTCATCGCGGTATCGCACACGATTGGCGATTCGGCAGGCGGCCTGGACGTTCTCCTGGCAGGCCAGACGGGATATGATACCCTGAAGAAGGCCCATCAATACCCGAAACCGCAGGTGGAACTGGGGCGGCTGCTGGTTGCCCACCATTGCCACAGCCTGAATGACATCAGCGATGGCCTGGCCAGTGAATCCAATGAAATCGCCAAGGCCAGCGGCGTCGAACTGGTCATCGACCGAGATCAGGTACCGACGAGCGAAGCCTTGAAAGCCTGGGCCGCGGCTTCGGGCAGGGACATTTGGAAATTCGTCTTCAATGGAGGCGAAGACTATGAACTGGTCTTTACTATGGCGCCGGAAGATTTCCAAGCTTTGCAGGCCGTCTATCCGGCCGTCCAGGTCATTGGCAGTGTCCATAACGGTCCGGGACGGGTCCTGCTCCGCCACGATGGGGAAGAACACGTCCTGCCGCCGACGGGATGGACGCATTTTTAGGAGGAGAGAATATGACCCTTGATATAGCAACTCATTCGGAATCAGAAACGATTGCCTTAGGAAAAGCCTTGGGGCCGGTCCTCCGCGACGGCGATGTCCTGGCCCTGCGCGGCGATCTCGGCGCGGGCAAGACCCATTTTGTCCAGGGCATCGCGCAGGGGATGGGCATTGAAGACGTCGTCGTCAGTCCGACATTTACCATCCTGAATTACTATGAAAATACGATTCCTCTCCAGCACTTCGACTTTTATCGGCTGGAAGAAGAGGATGAATTAGACGATCTGGGCTTTGATGATTATCTCGAAAGCGGTGTCACCGTCATCGAATGGTCGGAAAAATTCCCGGACCGCCTGCCCGACGATGCTGCCATCGTCACGATTGAAAAGACGAGTCCCGACGACCGCCTGTTTCATTTTGACTTCCGCGGCAGCCGTTGGCAAGCTGTAGAAAATGAGGTAAAAAATTATGCTCTTAGCCATTGAAACATCGAGTCTCGTATCGAGTGTCGCCTTGCTTCACGAAGACACGCTGCGGGCTGAACTCACTATCCAGGCACGGCTGACCCATTCGGAACAGCTCATGCCGCATATTGCCGATATGCTGGACAAGGCATCGGTCAAGAAAAATCAGATTGACGGCGTCGCCGTTGCCGTCGGCCCCGGCTCCTTTACGGGCCTGCGCATCGGGCTGGCGACGGCCAAAGGCTTGTCGTTTGCCTGGAACGTGCCTATCGTCGGCGTGACGACCCCTATCAGCCTGGCCTGGAATTTCGTCGGCGTCTCCGACCGCATCTGCACGCTCATTGATGCCCAGAAGGGGAATGTCTATGCCGGCGTCTACCGCTGGGACCGGACGACGCTGACGACGGAAAAAGACGTGTATATTGCGCCGCGGACGGAAGTCCTGGAAACGCTGAAACAAGAAGGGCGTCCTGTCGTTTTCTGTGGCGATGGCGCCTTGAAAGGACGTAAGGAAATCGAAGGGCAGAGCCCCTTGTTCCGCATGGCCCCGCCGACGATGGTCATTCCCAGAGCCGGCAGCGTCGCCCTGGCAGCGAATGTCCGCTTTGCGGCAGGAGATTATGACGATTGCATGACCCTGACTCCTTCCTACCTGCGCCGCAGCGAAGCCGAAGTGCTTTGGGAAAAACGCCACGGTGGTGCCTCATGCCAGTAACGGTCCGTCAGGCCGGCCGCGAAGATTTGCCGTACATCATTGCCATCGAAGAGGCTTCCTTTTCCGTCCCCTGGTCCCATCAGTCCCTGGCGGCGGAACTGGATAACCCGTCAGCCTGCTATTACGTCCTGGAAGGGGACGATGGACAGGTCGCCGGCTATGCCGATGTCTGGCTCGTCGCCGATGAAGGGCAGCTGGCCAATATCGCCGTTCACCCGTCTGCGCGGGGCCGGGGATATGGTGAAATCCTCCTGCGCACGGCCATGGAAGCGCTCTTCCGGAAAGGCTGCACGAGTATGTTCCTGGAAGTCCGCCAGTCCAATACACCAGCGCAGGGATTGTACCGCAAATTGGGCTATGAAGCCGTTGCCATCCGCAAGGGCTATTATTCCCAGCCGACAGAAGATGCGTGTATCATGAATTGTAAGAAAGAAAATTATCAATGGCTCGGCCATTCACTATAGAAAAAAGGATGAAATCTATGTATACCTTAGCTTTAGAAACGAGTTGTGACGAAACGTCGGCTGCTGTCATCGAAGACGGCCGCCATATCCGTTCCAACATCATATCGACCCAGGTGCCGATTCACCGGAAATTCGGCGGTGTCGTACCGGAAATCGCCTCGCGCCAGCACATCGAGTACGTCATGCCCATCATTAAAGAAGCGCTCGACACGGCCGAAGTCACCTTAGCGGACATCGACCATATCGGCGTCACTTACGGACCGGGCCTGGTCGGAGCCCTGCTGGTCGGCGTCGCGGCGGCCAAGGCTATCAGCTTTGCGGCAGATAAGCCCTTAGTCGGCGTCAACCATATGGAAGGCCATATTTTTGCCAACTTCCTCAGCCATCCCGATTTGGAACCGCCTTTCCTGGCGCTCGTCGTTTCCGGGGGCCATACCCAGCTGGTCCAGATTAATGGCTATAACTCTTTCAAACTCATGGGCCAGACCCGTGATGATGCAGCCGGGGAAGCGTTCGACAAGATCGCCCGCGTCATGGGCTATCCCTATCCGGGCGGCCCACAGATCGACAAGCTGGCTAAAGAAGGCAATCCGGATGCCATTGCCTTTCCGAAGGCCCTCCATGAAAAGCACAACTTTGAATTCAGTTTCAGCGGCCTCAAGTCAGCCGTCCTCAATTACCTGCACACGCAGGAACAGCGGGGGCAGTCCTATAATGCGGCAGATGTCGCCGCCAGCTTCCAGAAGACCGTCGTCGAAACGCTCGTCGAAAAGACGATGGATGCGGCCTCGTATTGCGGGGCCAGGAAGATTGCCGTCGCCGGCGGCGTCTCGGCCAACAGCGGCCTGGCTGCGGCGATGAGCGCGGCCTGTGCGGAAAAGGGCTATGCCTTTTACCGGCCGGAGCCGATCCTTTGTACTGATAACGGTGCCATGATTGGCTGCCGGGCTTATTATATGGCCCTGGATGGCCGCTTTGCCGACTTGACCCTCAACGCCAAGCCGGCCCTGCCGATTACATCGGACTAATAAATATCCTGAGGGGAGATGGGGGATCTTCTATGGTTACACTGGAATCGGTCTGCCGGACAGCCAGTACGCTGTCGCCGGTACAGATCCATATTTTGCAAAATAGTGAAGAATTACTGCAGTTCGCCAGCGACTTATCGCATCGGGAACTCTTTGTCTACGTGCCGGGACGGGAAGCGGGGACCCTGGTCCTGGCGGCTCATCGGACGCCGCTCTTGCAGAAGGGACGGCAGACGGAGACGATGGATCCCGGCGCCGTCTTCTCCCGGTATGAAGAACCTTTCAATTATCAGGTGTTCCAGACGGGACAGGCCATGCGCGGCGAAAAAGAAATCGAATATGGCTGCATGGCACCTATCGTGTCCTATCCTTTCGTCGACAATGGCGGCGGGACCATCGCCGTCGTTTCTTTTGTCGGGGCCGTTGAAGACAACCGCGAAATCCTGACCGAAACGGCTTTCTTATCCTTGCAGGTACCCATGGATTTCCATTCCATGTACCGGCCTTTATCCATTCAGGACGGCGTCGTCCTGGTCAACTGCAACGGCGTCGTCATCTATGCCGATGATATGGCAGACAGCATTTTGCACATGTGCGGCCAGCGCGGGGCGATTACCGGGACTAATATCTACAATACCCGCCTCGACCTGACCGGAGCCAAGAAAGCCCTGTCTCAGGCAGAAGGGCTGGCCGATGATGTGACCTTAGGCGATGCCGTCGTATCACGCCGGGTCATTCCTATCCTTCAGCGGGGCAAAGTCCGCCGCGTCATTTCCATCCTGACCGAGCGGACCGAACTGCATCGCAAGGAAGAAGAACTGATGGTCAAGACGTCGGTCATCAAGGAAATCCATCACCGCGTCAAGAACAACCTGCAGACCATCGCCAGTCTCCTGCGCATGCAGATGCGGCGCACGACGAGCGACGAAGCGCGGGATGTCCTCAAGGAGAGCCTGAATCGTATCCTCAGTATTTCCCTGGTCCATGAAACGCTGTCGCATCATGATGAAGAAAATATCGACATCTCCGATGTGGCGCAGAAATTACTGGGGCTCCTGGCGCACAGCCTGGTCAGCAAGGACTGCCACGTCGAAACGAAGTTTTCCGGGGAAAAACTGCCGCTGCCGTCGGATGCGGCGACGTCTTTGGCGCTGGTCCTCAATGAGCTCATTACCAATGCCATCATCCACGGCTTCGAAGGCCGCCGCCAGGGCATCCTGGCCATTACCATCCGCCGGGACGGTCCGGACGGGGTCCTCATCGTCTGTGATGACGGCGTCGGCATGTCTCACGCGCCTGTCGATACGGGACGCAAGCACCTGGGCATGGCCATTGTGCGTACTCTGATTGAAAAGGACCTGCAGGGGTCGATTGATTTCGATGACGGGGTACCTGAAGGGACTGTCGTCACTATCCGTTTTCCGTTACCAGAGAGGGGAGAATAACCAATGGGATATCGCGTTGTAATCGGGGATGACGAATCGATCATCCGTATGGATTTATGTGAAATGCTGGAAGATGCCGGCCATACCGTCGTCGGTGAAGCGTCCGACGGGGTAGAGGCCCTCGATTTAGTACGAAAGGAAAAACCGGACATTGTTCTCCTGGATATCAAGATGCCCCGGCTGGACGGCATCCACGCGGCCCGTATGATCGGGCACGAAGGATTGGCACCGGTCCTGCTGCTCACAGCATACAGCCAGCAGGATATCGTCGATAAGGCCAAGGATTCCGGCGTCTTGGGATATCTGGTCAAGCCCGTCAGTCCGGTCAATCTCTTCCCGGCTATTGAAATCGCCATTTCCCAGTTCCGCCATCAGCGCGAAGTGGCTCAGCAGCTCGATGATATGAACGAACGCATCGAGACGCGCAAAGCCGTGGACCGGGCCAAAGGCTGTCTCATGGATTTATATCATATCCCGGAACACGAAGCCTACCGCCGCCTGCAGCAGTACAGCATGAAGAACCGGAAATCCTTGAAATCTGTGGCGGAAGCGGTCATTGCCAGTGCCGAAAAGATAAAAAGTCAAAAAAAATAAAACGATTTAGGAAAAAGTCAGGGTGAAAGCCTTGACTTTTTTACCTTTAATGGCTAATATATATATTGTAAGTTAGCACTCGGAAGTAAAGAGTGCTAATAAAGAGTAGCAACTTACTTTTAAGGAGGAATATAAAATGTTGAAACCGTTAGGAGATCGCGTAGTTATCCGTGTATTGGAACAGGAAGAAAAAACCGCAAGCGGTATTTTTTTACCGGACACTGCTAAAGAAAAACCGAGCCAGGGCGAAGTCGTAGCCGTAGGTCCGGGCAAATTGCAGGACGATGGCAAACGCGTTGCTTTGGATGTCAAAGTAGGCGACAAGATTATTTTCTCCAAATATGCCGGCACAGAAGTCAAATTCGAAGGCACCAAATATTTGATCGTCAGCGAACGCGACATTTTGGCTATCATCTAATAAATCATCAATCTAAAAAATACTTAACTTTCACATAGGAGTGTGTTCAACATGGCTAAACAGATTTTGTTCAACGAAGATGCACGCCGCGCTCTTGGCAAAGGCGTAGATGCTTTGGCAAATGCCGTAAAAGTTACATTAGGGCCTAAAGGCCGCAACGTCGTTCTCGACAAGAAATTCGGCGCACCGACCATTACCAACGATGGTGTTACCATTGCCCGCGATATCGAATTGGAAGATCCCTTTGAAAACATGGGGGCTCAGCTCGTCAAGGAAGTTGCAACCAAGACGAACGACGTAGCCGGTGACGGCACGACGACAGCTACCATCCTGGCTCAGGCTATGATTCAGGAAGGCATGCGCAACGTAGCTGCTGGTGCTAACCCGATGATCCTCAAACGCGGTATTGAAAAAGCCGTTGCTAAACTCGTCGAAGAAATCAAGAAACGTTCTATCGCCGTATCCGATAAAGCTTCCATCGCTCAGGTCGCTTCCATTTCGGCTGGTGACGAAGAAGTCGGTGGCCTCATTGCAGACGCTATGGAAAAAGTCGGCAAAGATGGTGTCATCACGGTCGAAGAATCCAAGACCATGGGCACGCAGCTCTCCGTCGTCGAAGGCATGCAGTTCGACCGCGGCTATATTTCCCCGTACATGGTAACGGATCCGGATAAAATGGAAGCTGTCATGAGCGAACCGTACATCCTCATTACGGACCGCAAGATTGCTTCTATCCAGGAAATGCTCCCGGTTCTCGAAAAAGTCGTTCAGGCTGGTAAAGAACTCCTCATCATCGCTGAAGATGTAGAAGGTGAAGCACTGGCTACCTTGGTCGTCAACAAACTCCGTGGCACCTTCAAAGCCGTCGCTGTCAAAGCTCCGGGCTTCGGTGACCGCCGCAAGGCTATGCTCCAGGATATCGCAACCCTCACGGGCGCTACGGTTATCACGGAAGATGTCGGCCGTAAACTCGACAGCGTTACCATGGAAGACCTCGGCACAGCTCGTCAGGTCCGCGTAACCAAAGATGAAACGACTATCGTCGAAGGCCACGGCGATCCCCAGGCTATCAAAGACCGTGTTGCTCAGATCAAAGCCCAGATCGCTGAAACGACGTCTGATTTCGATAAAGAAAAATTGCAGGAACGTTTGGCTAAGATGTCCGGCGGCGTAGCTGTCATCGAAGTCGGCGCTGCTACCGAAGTCGAATTGAAAGATAAGAAATATCGCCTCGAAGATGCCCTCAACGCTACCCGCGCAGCTGTTGAAGAAGGTATCGTAGCCGGCGGCGGCACGACCCTCATCGACATCCTTCCGGCTTTGGATGAATTCGATGAAGAAGGCGACGTACAGACCGGTATCAACCTGGTTAAACGCGCTATCGAAGCTCCGCTCCGCCAGATTGCTGAAAATGCAGGCCTCGAAGGCTCGGTCATCGTGGCTAAAGTCAAAGCTTCGGAAGATGGCGTAGGTTTCAACGCCCTCAAAGAAGAATATGTCGATATGGTTAAAGCTGGTATCGTTGACCCGGCTAAAGTAACTCGTACAGCTCTCCAGAATGCAGCTTCCATCGCAGCTCTCGTCCTCACGACGGAAACCTTGGTCGCTGATAAACCGGAACCGGCTCCGGCAGCTCCGGCAGCTCCGTCTGGCATGGGCGGCGGTATGCCTGGCATGATGTAAGATTAGATTGTAGTGTGTAGTTTGCAGAGACGCCTTTTAAATTTAAAGCCATCTGCTAACCACTAACAACTAGCTCCTAACAACTTAAAAAGGGGCTGTCGCACGAAGGTTTTTGCCATCATGCGAGGCCCCTTCAACTTAAAAGTTTTTCGTTCGTAGTTC
>NZ_JBHYRR010000024.1:0-49621 GCF_047974155.1 Megasphaera jansseni
GAGTCAAACTGGTGTCTTTGTACCCGGATTTAAGCAAATGACCGATTGTTGTATATATGGAAGAGACTATACACTAGTTTTATTCACTTTTTCTTTTTTCGATGATTTCATCCATAATCTTTTTCGGTACTTCTTCATAGTCGAAGAATTCCATGTTGAACGTGCCTTTGCCCTGGGTCATGGAGCGCAGGACGGTGACGTAATCTTTCATTTCTGCCAGCGGGACCTGGGCTTTGACGACGATGATGCCCTTGCGGTTGCGATGGTGTTCCATGCCGAGGATGCGGCCGCGGCGGCTGCTGAAGTCGCCCATGACATCGCCCATGTAGTCTTCAGGGATGACGACGTCGACGTTGTAAATCGGTTCCAGGAGAATCGGCTTGGCTTCCGGTACGGCTTTCTTGAGAGCCTGGGCAGCGGCTACTTTGAAGGCCATTTCCGACGAGTCGACAGGATGATAGGAGCCATCGGTCAGGGTAACTTTGACGTTGATCATGGGGAAGCCGGCGATGAGGCCTTTTTCCAGGGTTTCGCGGACGCCTTTTTCAACGGCCGGGATGTACTGTTTCGGTACGGCACCGCCAAAGATCTTATCGACGAATTCAAAGGGTTCGCCTGTCGTCAGTGGTTCGATGTCCAGGAAGACATGACCGAACTGGCCGTGGCCGCCACTCTGTTTCTTGTGTTTGCCTTCGGCTGTCGCCTTGCTCTTGATGGTTTCGCGATACGGGATATAGACGTCTTCCTGTTTGGCTTTGACACCGTATTTCCGTTCAATCTTGGTCAGGATATGGTCGAGGTGGACGTCACCCATGCAGCGGACGATGAGCTGTTTGCCTTCACTGCTCTTTTCGACCTGGCACGTCGGGTCTTCTTCGCTGACGCGCAGCAGGGCGTTCATCAGTTTTTCTTCTTCGCCCTTCTTTTCCGGAACCAGGGCTACCGTATGCAGCGGGTTCGGGAAACGGATGGGGTCATAGACGACGGGGAAATCAGGAGCCGCGAAGGTATCGCCGGTCCGGGCATTCGGTAATTTCGGCAGGACGACGATATCGCCGGCAATGGCAGCCGGGACGGGAATCTGTTCTTTACCGACCAGGGTCAGGACTTTGCCCATCTTTTCTTCTTTACCCTGTGACATGTTGTATAATTTATCCCCTTCTTTGAGTTCGCCCGAGAAAATGCGGACATAGCTCAATTTGCCGGCAAAGGGGTCGATGAGGGTCTTGAATACGAAGGCCGTGAACGGCTTGTTGGGATAGACCAGGACCGGTTCGCCTGTATTCTTATCCGTACCCATCATGACTTTCTGCGAAGCATCGGGCATGTAGGTGATGATACGGCGCAGGAGTTCGGCCGTACCGATATGGTTGATGGCGCTGCCGCACATGAGCGGGCAAACGCGGCCGGTCAGCATGCCCTGGCGCAGGCCTTTGCGCAGTTCTTCGATGGTCAGTTCGTCACCGTTGAGGTATTTTTCCAGCAATTCATCGTCGCCTTCGGCAGCGGCTTCCATGCACATTTCGCGGACTTCGCGGGCTTTGGCCATGTATTCTGGCGGGACCTTGATTTCCGTGCATTCACCATTATTCCATTCCCAGGCTACCATCTTGCAGACGTCGATGATGCCGCGGAAATCCGTGCCTTCACCGATAGGGATCTGGAGCGGCATGATCGATTTGCCGAAGACAGCGCGCAATTTTTCCAGGCAGCCGAAGAAGTCAGCATGTTCGGCATCCATCTTGTTAACGTAGACCATGCGCGGCAATTTCAATTCGACGCCGTAGTCCCAGGCCCGTTCCGTATCCATTTCGACGCCCGATTCGGCCGAAACGACGAGCAGGATGCCGTCACTGGCACGCAAGGCCGCGCGGACTTCGCCGCAGAATTCGGAATACCCCGGCGTATCGAGGAAGTTCAGCTTATAGCCTTCCCATTCGCAGGGCGCAATCCCGAGCTGGATGGTGACATTTCTCTTAATTTCTTCCGGTTCATAGTCCATAATATGCTTGTTGTCTTTGCCGACGCCAACGGCATCGACAGCACCGCAGGCAAGCAGCAGGGATTCAACAACAGCCGTTTTGCCGGCGCCATCATGCGAAAGTACAGCAACGTTGCGAATTTTATCACTTGTGTATTCTTTCATAAAACAATCGCCTCCTATGGAATCTCAGTTAATATTATATATTCGAGATGAAGGGGGCAGATTCCTTTTTTAAGTTGCATTTTTCTGAAAAGAATTATGATTTTTTGTGGGACAGTGTGAAGCTCTTTCTTTATACAGCCAACAGGCCCTAACCAGCAAAAAGGGACCGTCGCATGATGGCAGAAACCTTCATGCGACGGTCCCATAACATATCACCCCATGCATTGTGTAGAAGAGGTCAGGAGGAAGGGGCGATAGTGTCAGCTAAAGCAGCGGCTAGTTGTTCCAGTTCCTGCGCTTTATCGGCATGCATGGCCGAGGCCAGCGTCAGGCGTTCGTTGAGGACCGTCATGTCTTTCAAATTCTTGTCGATGAAGTCCTGCATCAGATCGCCGGATTTAACGGCCCAAGAACCGTTTTCAATGATTGCAATCGTCCGTTTCTGGACGTGGAGGCCCTTCATATGTTCCAAGAAATCGAGCATAACGGGATAGATACCCAGGTTGTAAGTGACCGAAGCCAGGACGAGATGGGAATATTTAAAAGTCTCGGCAATGAGTTCAGAAACATGGGTATTCGAGACGTCGCAGAGGCGTACTTCCGTGATGCCTTTTTCGCAGAGACGAGCAGCCAAGTTTTGGGCAGCTGCCTCTGTATTGCCATACATCGAAGCATAGGCGATGAGGACGCCTTTCGTCTCCGGTTCATATGTGCTCCAATGTTGATACTTATCCAGCAGATAGGCAAAGTCCTTCCGCCATACGGGCCCGTGAAGCGGGCAGATATACTTAATTTTATCCAGGACTTTTGCGGCTTTCCCTAGCAAGAGCTGGACGTGGGGGCCGTATTTGCCAACGATATTCGTATAATAACGGCGGGCTTCATCAATCCAGTCCCTGTCAAAATTGACTTCATCAGCAAAAAGCTTGCCGTCGAGCGCGATGAAGGAACCGAAAGCATCGGCCGAATAGAGAACGCCGTTGGTCAGGTCCAACGTCACCATCGCTTCCGGCCAATGGACCATCGGGGCTTCGACATAGGTAACGGTATGCTTGCCGAAACAGGTCGTATCCCCTTCTTTGACTTCAATCAATTCCTGTTTATCAATGGAAAAACCAAACTGCCGCATGAGCATGAAGGATTTTTCAGTACTGATGATTTTGACCTTCGGATAGCGGAGGATGATCTCTTCCATGCTGGCACAATGGTCCGGTTCCATATGGTTGATGACCATGTAATCCAGCGTCCTTCCCTGCAGCACGTGCTCTACGTTTTCCAAGAACTGGCGGCAGCATGACCAGTCTACGGTATCGAACAAAACCGTCGCCTTGTCGAGAAGGACGTAGGCATTATAAGAAACACCTAATGGAATAGGATGGATATTTTCAAATAAATGCAGTCTGTGGTCGTTGGCTCCGACCCAGAAAACATCTTCTGTTACTTTACGAACGCAGTACATAGATTATCGTCTCCTTTCGCCGGATCATTCCTGAATAAAATGACTTTTTTCTTCGGCACATTCCGGGCATACCCAATCGTCCGGCAAGTCCGCAAACTGTGTTCCCGGTGCAATATCCGCTTCTTCATCGCCAAATTCCGGGATATATTCGTAGCCACAGCCGTTGCAGACGAAGCGTGGACCGATGGGTTCGGGTTTCGGGACGACCGGGCGTTTCATCTTAATCATCGGCGGCGCTGGTTTCTTTGCGTCCCGTCCCAATGCGTCCGCCAGCAAAGGCAGGATTTCCCGGACATCACCGACGATGCCGTAATCGCAATTCTTAAAAATCGGTGCATTGCCATTTTTATTGATGGCAACAATCGTCGAAGCTTCCTTGATGCCTTTCAAATGCTGTTTCGCCCCGGAAATCCCGCAAGCGATGTATAGATTCCCCGTGAATTTCTGTCCAGACATGCCGACATATCGATTCAAAGGCACATAGCGCAATGTTTCTGCAACCGGACGGGATGAGCCGATAGCTGCGCCTGCCGCCTGCGCCAGGTCTTCGATGAGCTTCATATTTTCTTTTTTACCGATTCCCTTGCCGGCCGAGACGACGCGTTCTGCCTGGACAATCGGCGTATCTGCCGGAATACCGACTGAAAAATCATATCCATCATGGCGCAGGGCCTCTGCCAGCGCTGCCACTTTGTCTTCAGCACTGCCGTCGCGAAAAATCTGATTCTTGCGGATACCCGTAATAGGCGCCGCTTTTTTCACGGCCGAGCGGCTTTCACCGTGGCTGGCTTTTCCTAATTTTCCCAAAAGATGGGCAGCGATGACGACGCGCTGGATTTCATTCGTCCCTTCGTAAATCGTCGTAATCTTGGCATCGCGATAAGCCCGTTCAACGTCCATCCCTTTGAGGAAACCAGAACCGCCAAAGACCTGCAACGCATCGTTAGCAATTTCAACGGCTGCATCAGAAGCATACATCTTGGCCATAGCGGCTTCCATACTGTACGGCTGGTGTGCCTCTTTCAATTCGGCTGCGGAATAGACGAGGAAGCGGGAAGCACGCAGTTTCGTCGCCATATCAGCGAGTTTGAAGGAAATCCCTTGATGGACGCCGATAGGCTGGCCGAACTGGATGCGTTCTTTCGCATAATCCAACGCACTTTCATAGGCCCCCTGAGCAATGCCCAGGGCCTGCGAAGCGATGCCGATACGGCCACCGTCCAAGGTCGCCATAGCAATTTTGAAACCCTGTCCTTCCTTTCCCAACAGGTTTTCTTTCGGCACTTTGACATCATTGAAGATCAATTCTGCCGTCGACGAAGAACGGATACCGAGTTTATCATAATGGTCACCAAAGCTGAAACCGTCCCAACCTTTTTCGACGATGAAAGCAGAAATCCCTTTCGTCCCGATGTCCGGCGTCGTTACAGCAAAGACAACGTAGACATCCGCTTTCGGAGCGTTAGTGATGAAGATTTTACCGCCGTTAAGTACATAATAATCTCCTTTATCGACAGCTGTCGTTTCCGTACCCCCTGCATCGGAGCCGGCATTTTCCTCGGTCAGGCCGAAAGCGCCTAACTTTTCCCCTTTTGCCAAGGGTACTAAGTATTTCTTTTTCTGCGCTTCATTGCCAAACGCTGCAATGGGATACGTGCCCAAGGACGTATGAGCTGAGACGATGACGCCGACACCCCCGTCGACACGGGATAATTCTTCGACAGCAATCGCATAGCTCATCACATCCAGGCCGGCACCGCCGTATTCTTTCGGATAGGGCAGGCCCAGCCAGCCCTTCTTTGCCATTTCCTTGACAATATCTGCAGGAAATTCATTATTCTGATCCAAGGAAAAAGCAATTGGTTTTATTTCAGCTTCCGCAAAACGACGGATTTCCTTGCGTAATGCTTCATGTTCAGCAGTCGTTTGAAATAACATTAAGTACTCCTCCTTCCAATGATGTCCCAAAGACTTTTGGCACGCAGCCTCTGATTGATTTCTTCCTGGACGGCATGTAAGTTCAGATGAATCTTACAGATACCATGTGTACGGCGCCATTCACAGTCGTAATGACCTTGCATACAGGCCGTCACATTCGTATCGCCTTCCATGACGCAAATCAAGTCGTAGAGACTGACGTTTTTCAAATCAGCCGTAAGTTGACAGCCGCCTCCGGGGCCTCGTTCAAGCCGGACCCAACCGGCCAGTGATAATTTTTTTAAAATTTTGTAGGTAATCGCCTGAGGAACGCGTTCATTTTCTGCCAGGTCCCGGACACAGTGCCGTGTCTGGTCAGTCAAAGTCCGCAGCATCCGAAGCGCATAATCTGTTTGTTTGTTCATGAACATAACGGATTCTCCGTATTTATTAATTTTAATTTTCCGGTACGTCTGTATCATAATTCAGTGGACTAAAAAAGTCAAGAATAATGACCATGCTAAAATCTAAAGAAGAACCAGGTTAATATGCGTTTTATTTACAGCTTTCTGCTGCTTATCCTTGCAAAACCAGAAAGAAGCGCAAAAAAAAAGACTAATTCTTATCTATTATGAAAAGAATTAGTCTTTTGAACGTCCCCTTAGCGTAGCCGCCATCGTCATCTCATGAGGTTCATTTTTTTCAATACCAAAGAAACCATCAGTTCGACGCCGACAGGCAGGCAGGCTTCATCGACGGCAAAATGGGTGTTGTGCAGGGGATAGACTGTATCACCGGGCTTGGTTGCGCCGAGCCAGAAGAAGCCGCCATCGAATTTCTGGAGGTAGCCGGAAAAGTCTTCGGCCGTCATCGCCGGTTCCTCTACGTTGGCCAGTACATCTGGTCCAAAGCATTCCTGGGCGACCTTAGCAACAAAGGCTGCCTGTTGCGGAGTGTTGCGGACTGCGGCATAGCCCCGTTCATAGTCGAGATGGCTGACCGTCCCGTACATGGCATCGATGCCTTTGAGCGTATCCTGGAGATGGGCCTCGACGGCATCCTGGGCTTCTGCGTGATACGTCCGGCATGTCCCTTCGATTTCGACCGTATCGGCGACGACGTTGTAGCGCGTACCGCCGGTAATCTTGCCAAAAGTCAGGACGGCCGGATAGAGGGGATTGACGCGGCGGCTGATGATGGTCTGGGCTGCCGTCAGGAACTGAGCGGCGGCGACAATGGTGTCGACCCCTTTGTGGGGCATGGCGGCATGGCTGGCCTTACCGTTGAGGACGATGCGGATATGGTCCGAAGCGGCCATCATCGGCCCTGGCAGGACACCGATCTTGCCGCTGGGCAGGGTCGGCCAGACGTGGAGGCCGTAAACGGCATCGACCCCGTCGAGGGCACCGGAAGCCACCAGGCCTTTGGCCCCGCCGACAGGCGATTTTTCTTCGGCCGGCTGGCAGATGAAAACGACCGTACCGGGAATGTCCGCCTTCAGCTGGCTCAAAACTTCTGCCGCGCCGAGGAGGATGCTCATGTGACCGTCATGGCCGCAGGCATGCATCTTGCCGGCAAAATTAGACGCAAAGGGCAGGCCCGTTTCTTCCGTCATGGGCAGAGCATCCATGTCGGCCCGCAAGGCGATGACCGGGCCTGGCCTGCCGCCTTTGAGCGTCCCCAGGACTGCCGTCGTACCGGCGACGTGCTCCTGTACGTCGATGCCGAAAGAACGCAGCTTGGCTGCCATAAAGGCAGCCGTTTCCACTTCCTGGCCGGATAATTCCGGATTTTCATGAATGTGACGGCGCATGGCGCAAATATCAGGCACAGCCTGCTTTACTAAGTCTTTGATAGTCATTTTATCGATCATGGCAAACCCTCCCATGTGTGAATTATTATTTATTAAATATGATTAATAATACCACATAATATAAAGAAATACAACGACTCCCCCTCTCTTTTTCAAGAGCTGGCCCAGCTCCCATAAGTGCGTTATAATAAGGTTGCAATGTCACACATCATCATGTACAGAGGAGGCTTATTCATGAAAGCATTTGATACAGAAAACAGCGTCTGGGCCCGCTTCTCGCCGGAACAGCGCGGCCAGATGGAAGCCTACAGCGTCCACTACCGCCAGTTCCTGGACACGGCCCGGACCGAACGGCTGGCCAACCAGGAAATCATCCGCCAGGCTAAAAATGCCGGCTTCCAGCCGCTGACTGACTTCACCAGCCTGAAAGCCGGTGACAAGGTCTACTGGGACCAGAAAGGGAAATCGGTCATCTTGGCCGTCATCGGCTCCGAGCCCATCGAAAAAGGATTGAAAATCGTCGGTTCCCATATCGACTGCCCGCGTCTGGACGTCAAGGCCATGCCGGTCGTCGAAAAGAATAAAATCGTCTATTTCAAGACCCATTACTATGGTGGCTTGTTAAAATATCAATGGGTCTGCCTGCCATTGTCCCTGGTCGGCGTCGTCTATAAAGCCGACGGCAGCCGCGTCGATGTCTCCATCGGCGAAGACCCGGGCGATCCGGTCTTGTTCATCAACGACCTCCTGCCCCACCTGGGCAAGGACCAGGCCGCCAAAAAGCTCTCCGAAGCGATCAGCGGCGAAATGCTCATGCCGTTGGCCGGCACGAACGGCGAAGGGGAAAAGACGAAACCGGCCATCCTCTCCCTGTTAAAAGAAAAATACGGCATCGAAGAAGAAGATTTCACCAGTGCCGAACTGGAAATCATCCCGGCCGTCAAGAGCCGCGATGTCGGCCTCGACCGGTCGATGATCATGTCCCACGGCCATGACGACCGCGTCTGCTCCTATGCCAACCTGGCGGCCATCCTCGATGCCGCGCCAGGCGAAAAGACACAGGCCGCCCTCTTTGCCGATAAAGAAGAAATCGGCTCCGTCGGCAATACCGGCGTCCACTCCTCGTATTTCCCGGATTTCATCGCCGAACTGCTGTCCCTCCAGGGCCATGACGAAGAAATCTGGCTGCGCCGGACCCTGCGTAACAGTGAAGTCCTGTCGGCTGACGTCTGCGCTGCCTTCGACCCGGTCTTTGCCGATGCCTATGAAGAACAGAATTCGGCCAAGCTCGGCTACGGCATCTGCCTGTGCAAATACACCGGAGCCCGCGGCAAGGCCGGCAGCAACGATGCCAATGCGGAATTCATGGCCAAGATCCGCCGCATCTTCAACGAAAAAGAAGTTCCCTGGCAGGTCGGAGAACTGGGCAAGGTCGACCAGGGCGGCGGCGGTACCATCGCCTACATCATGGCCGACTGGGGCTGCGACGTCGTCGACTGCGGCGTAGCCATGCACAGCATGCACGCTCCCCTGGAAATCGTCGCCAAAGCCGACGCCTACAGCGGCTACCTGGCCTATAAAGCATTCTTTGAAAGTAAGTGATGAAAAAGGCGCTGTCTTCCTGCGACAGCGCCTTTTTTAGGGGTTAGGGGTTAGGGGTTAGGGGTTAGGGGTTAGGGGTTAGGGGTTAGGGGTTAGGGGTTAGGGGTTAGGGGTTAGTGGGATGGTATGAGCCTTCGTGCGATAGTCCCTTTTTTCTGTAGGGGTCGCCACGTGGGCGACCCCCGAGTATTTGAATCGTTCTCTTAGCAAACTAGCCGGGAAATCGTACATATCCTGACGCGGGCTCGCCACGTGCGAGCCCCTACATCGTCATTCATAAACAGAGACCGTGCCTAATGGTATCCGCTTTCCCGGAGCCCTTTGATAGTTTGGTAAAGGCCGTACATGTAAAGGGCGACGGCGGTCCAGGCGAAGCAGAAGGTCAGGCGCAGGGGCGGTGTGATGGTTTCGCCGCTCAAGAGGCCGATGACCAGGGTGATGCTCGGCGAGAGGTACATGAGCATGCCGCCAGTCGTAATGGGGACGCCTTTGACGCCGGCTGAAAAGAGCATCATCGGAATGGCCGTGACGACGCCTGTCGCCGGCAGGAGCAGCCATTGCCAGCCCTGGAAGGTCCCGACAGCTCCCATGCCGTGATATTCGCTGAAGGCAATGAACAGCAGGGACAGGGGTACCATGGAAAAGGATTCGATGAAGACCGAAACCTGGCTGTCCAGGCGGACTTTCTTTTTCAGCATGCTGTACGTCGCCCAGGTCAGGCAGATGAGGAACGATAGCCAGGGGACGACGCCGTACAGGCAGAAGGCCAGAACCAGGCCGGTAGCGGCGACGACGACGGACAGTTTCTGGACCGGCCGCAGCCGTTCATGGAAGATCAGTCCGCCAAAGAAGACGAGGACGATAGGATTGATGAAATAGGCCAGGCTGGCCTGGAGGATGAATCCCTGTGTCGTTGCGTAAATATAAGACCCCCAGTTCAAAGTGATGAAGATACAGGCCCCGGCAATATACGGCCATTGCCAGCGCTCCTGTCGGACCCCTTTCAGGTCGGGCAGGAGCTTTTTCTGCAATATCAGTAAAAAACAGAAGACCGAGGCCCAGATAATCCGCGAGGCCAGGGTGTACAGCGGCGGCAGCTGCCGCAATAGCAGCCAGAAAGCCGGCAGTACGCCCCAGATGGCCTGACTCAAAATGAAATAGATATAACAGATTTTGCTCCCGTCCATAAGACATCTCCTTTACCTCACTCATTGTTCCTACTATCATGCAATAAGTAGTTGCGTTTGTCAATAACGAGGGCGATGTCCCTGGCGGGAGCGCTGTTAGTCTTCTTCGATATGATGGGAGCCGTATTTTTTGAGTACCAGTTCGGTCAAATACTGGGCCGTCGCTTCGACGCCGAGGAAGCTGCTGTTGATGAGCAGGTCCGTATGGTGGAAATCGCCTGGCAGATAGCCTGCGTAGCGAACCTGATAAGCATCGCGGGCCCGGTCGACGTTGCGTATCATTTCCTTGGCCGTCCGTTCGTCCATTTTGAGCCGTTCGACGCAGTTTTTGAGCCGTTCTTTATACGGCGCATAGATAAAGATGCGCAGCAAATGCTTAGAACATTTCAAGATGGAATCCGAGCAGCGTCCGACGATGATGCAGGACTTGGCATCGGCCAGGTCCAGGATGATTTTCTTTTCGACCTGGAAGAGTTCATCCTGTTTCCGCGATTCATCGTGCCCCAAGGGGAAACACATGCGCCAGAAGCGGTTCGGCTTGGCCGATTCTTCCAAATCACTGGCCATGGACAGCGACATGTTCATCCGTTTCGCTGCCGCTTCAATGAGGTCACGGTCATAAAACTCGACGTTCAAGGCTTCTGCCATTTCTTTGGCAATGGGCCGGCCCATGCTGCCGAACTGGCGATTGATGGTAATGATGAATTTTTCCATGCCACTCCCTCCTTATGACAAGAAACGGCTCAGGAAATTGCGCGCCCGTTCCGTCTTGGGGTGGCTGAAGAACTCAGCCGGCGTCGTATCTTCCTGGACGATGCTGTCGGCCATGAAGACGATACGGTCCGATACGTCACGGGCAAAGGCCATTTCATGAGTCACGATGACCATAGACATACCATTGTGGGCCAGGTCGCGCATGACGTCGAGGACGCCGCCGACGAGTTCCGGATCCAGGGCCGACGTCGGTTCATCAAAGAGGATCATCTTAGGATTCATGGCCAGGGCACGGGCAATGGCGACGCGCTGCTGCTGGCCGCCGGAGAGCATATCCGGCATCTTTTCGGCCTTGTCGGCCATATCGACTTTTTTCAGCATTTCCATGGCAATGTCATGGGCGTCGGCTTTCTTCATGTGCTTGACACTCTGCAGGGCCAGCATGACGTTGCCGACGACGTTGCGCAGGGGAAAGAGGTTGAAATGCTGGAAAACCATGGTCACTTCTTCGCGCATCTTGCGGATATCATAGCCAGGCTGGAGGATGCTCTGGCCGTTGTATTTGATGTCGCCGCCTGTCGGCGATTCCAGCAGGTTCAGGCAGCGCAGGAAGGTACTCTTGCCGGCTCCGGACGGTCCCAGGATACACGTGACTTCATCGTCTAGGGACAGGCTGATATCGTTCAGGACCAGGTTATCACCATACTGTTTCTTCAAATGTTCAATTCTCATCATTTTACATCAGCTCCCATCTTCTGTTCACAGACATTGACGGCTACGGTCAGCAGCGAAATCAAGACTAAGTAGAACACGGCCAGGACCGTATAGCTTTCGACGAATTCAAAGTTCGACGAAGCATACTGGCCTGCCTGATAGGTCATTTCGGCGACGCCGATGACAGTCAGGATGGACGTATCCTTTACGGTAATGATGAACTGGTTGCCCAGTGCCGGCAGCATGGTCCGAAAAGCCATGGGCAAGATGAGCTTCATGACAATCTGGAACTTCGTCATCCCCAGGGACATGCCGGCTTCCCACTGGCCTTTCGGCACTTCCAGGATGGCACCGCGGACGATTTCCGAGATGTACGCCCCGGCATTTAGGGACACGCAGAGGATACCTGCCGCTTCATGAGATAAATGGAGGCCAAAGAGTTTCGGCATGACGAAATAGATGTACAAGGCCTGGACCAGGATTGGCGTACTGCGGATGATCCAGACGTAGAAAGCGCTGATGCTCTTGAGGATACGTATATTGCGGGCCCGGGAAAAACCCGTAACCAGCCCGATGAAATAGCCGATGACGATACTCGTCACGGAAATGACGACGGTCCAGAACAGGCCGCTCGTAACGACACCGACGATGATATCCAAGTGTTCCCAGTTAAACATAAGATTCCCCCCTTATAGCAAGAAGTCCGGCAAAAGTACGACTCTTGCCGGGCCACTGCTGACTGGCTGATGTGTTAGACGTTCAGCCACTTATCTTCCAGTTTCTTGATCGTCCCGTCTTCCTGCAATTCTTTCAGGGCCTTGTCGAATTCAGCTTTATACGGGCTGTCTTTCGGCAGGGCGAAGCCATCGGGTATCTTGGCCGTTTCATCGCCTAAGAGGGTCAGGCCGCTGTCGGGATGTTTCTTCAAATAATAGACGGCATTCGGTTTATCCTGCATGAGGGCGTCGGCTTTGCCCTGTTCGACTTCCATAAAGGCCGCGGAAATAGCCGGGAAGACGACGATTTCTGAATCCTTGCAATGTTCCGTGACGTACTTATGGGCAGCCGTCCCTTTTTCAACGGCAATCTTCTTGCCTTTCAACTGATCGACTGACGTGATGTTTTCATCCTTGCGGACGACGAACTGCAGGCCGGCGTTTTCATAGGGTTCGGTAAAGTCCATCTTCTTCTTGCGGTCTTCCGTAATGCAGACCTGGCCCATGCCGATATCGTATTCGCCATTGGCGACGGCCATGAACATGTTGTCATATTCCGTCGGCGTGACCTTGTAGGTGAAGCCCAGTTTCTTGGACATGGCATCGAGCAGGTCCAGATCGAAGCCGACGAGGTTGCTGTTTTCATCTTTGAAAGCAAAGGGCGCATAGATCCCAGTCGCTACTTTCAATTCTTTCCCCTTCAGGCTGGCCTTATCGCTGCTGCCGCTTCCCCCGCCGCAGCCAGCTAAGACGGATATGGATACGACGGCGCTCAGGCCGGCTAAGATCGCTTTTTTTACCTTACTGTTCATCATCATAATCAGGCACCCCTCTTCACATGTATGACTAGAATCTATCATTCAGGTCTTATGACCGGAACTGTCTATTCAGGCTTGAATCTGGAAACCGTGACGGAACGGGTCCGTCTCATCGAGGACCAGGCAGTTGATGCCGGTAATATAGGCACTGCCCGTAATCTGCGGAATCGCCGCGGCCATGCCGCCGACGTTGGCATCATCTACGATACGGGCTTTGAACAAGGTCCCCATGATACTTTCATAAACGAAAAGTTCATTTTTCTTCAATTTCCCCCGCAAGTACAACGACGCCACCTTGGCGCTGGTACCGGTCCCGCAGGGGCTGCGGTCGATCTGGTAGTTGCCGAAGACGACGGCATTCTTCATGGTCGCTTCGGGCCGGTCGGCCTGGCCGTAAAATTCGACTAAATCGACGCTGTGGATGTCCAGTTCGGGATGGGCCACGACTTCCTGGTCGTTGACGGCCCGGAGGATGTTCATTCCCGTGTCGATAATCGTCCGGATATTGTCCGGCTCTAAGCGCATCCCCAGGGCATCGGCATCGACGAGGGCGAAGAAGCTGCCGCCAAAGGCGATGTCCAGTGCAACGTGGCCTAAGCCATCGACGGAAACCGTGACCCCTGTCCGGTATAAGAAACAGGGCACGTTGGTAATGGTCACTTCCACGGCCCGGCCTTCTTCGACTTTGACGTGGGCCCTGATGAGGCCTGACGGCGCATCGAGGCAGATGTCCGTATAGGGTTCGTGGACGGGTATCATCTGTTCATTGACCAGCACCGTCGCCACGCCGATGGATCCGTGGCCGCACATGTTCAGGTATCCGCCGCTGTCCATGAAGACGACACCGACGTCGGCTTCTTCGTGGACCGGCGTCATGAGGATGGCTCCGAACATATTCGTATGGCCCCGCGGTTCCAGTAAGATGGCCTTGCGATAGGCATCATAGTGCTTGGCGATGTACTGCTTCTTTTCCATCATCGTCCTGCCTGGCGCATGAGGAAATCCATTGACGACGATGCGCGTCGGTTCACCCATGGTATGCGAATCGATGACCAGGAATTTTTCTTCGCCCTTCAGTTTTTCCATCAGGCGTTCCTGATTAGCATGCCACATCGAATCTCCCCTTTCACTCCTTAAAACGAGCAACGGCGTTTATCTGTTATGGAGATAAACGCCGTTGTTTATTTTAATTTTTATTCTTATTTATTTAATATTTTTAAGAACATATTTATTATACTATTATTTTTATATGCGTGCAACGTTTAACTTTATTACATTTTTATTACGCGTCGTTGTTACACATTGTGACGGTATTCATAGGGGAGGACTTTCAGGCCATTATAGCTCGGGCAGTCGCGGACCCATTCCAGGGATTCCTTGAGGATGGCCGTCTGCATGGGGATATTATTCGGTTCGCCGGCATTGGAGCCAATGGGGACATGCGGCGCCGTAATGCGCGGAGCCCCTTGCTGGCGGGCAATGGGCGGCAGGGCGGCGATGACACAACAGCTCATGCCTTCGGCTTCACAGCAGCGGGTAACGATGGTAGCCGAACGATGGCAGGTCCCGCAGCCGCCGGTGCAGAGGACGATGTCGACGCCCTGGGCTTTGAGCTTCTTGGCGATTTCCGGGCCCGTTTCATTGCGGAATTTTTCGACGTTGCCGCCGCCGCCCATGAAGGTATACGTTTCTTCCGGCAAGGATCCGATGAAGCCTTCTTTAACCAGTTCGTGCAGGCGGTCGATGGGGAACATGGCGTTGACGTCTTTGTTGATATCGGAGTTATCGAAGCCGCCGTGAGTAACCATCAGGTTCGACGATGGCGTATCGAAGGGGATGACACGATAGGTAAAATCCCCGGACGTATTGAATGGTGTCTGGTCTTTTTTATGGATGCCGCCAGCGGTAATAAAGGCGACTTTACATTCATTCAGTGGTTTCTTTAATTCAGTAAATACCGGTTTCGGTGTAACGGGAACGAAGATTTCCGAACGCATCCCTTCTACAGTCGTTAAGTTCATAACTACCCCTCCTATAGTTCATCTACAGCCGCCATGGGGCTGATGTAAAATTCAGTATATTCTCCCTCTTTCAGGGCTACATCGGTAAAGACCCAGCGCCGCGGTACGGCAATGGTGGCCAGGCCGCCGAGGCATTCGGCTTTGATGGCCGTATCGTTGACTTCGCTGAGGACACCGCCGGCCAGGACCGGCGTGAATTCCCGGTCTTTTTCGAGCGGCGCATAATCGTAATCGAGCGGGGCCTCTACGATTTGCATATAGCTAAAATAGAATCGGAATTTCCGGCCTTCCCGGGGCTGGTGAAGGAACAAAGACGGTGCAGCGTGGATCACGCCCAGTCTCCCTCTCAGGTTGAGAGCCACGTCGTCAGCAGCGGCCTTGGTCACAGTCCCTTCCATGAGTACCGGGTTGAGCTGATAGTCGAGTTTGGCCATCAGTGGAGCGTCCCTTTGTCGAGGAGGACCGTTTCCGGGAGACCGAGGAGTTTATTATTGGCGTTGATGACGGCATTGTCCCATTTCTTCGGTGCCGCCGCAATGGGGACGCCGGCCATCTTATTCTTGAGCATCTGAATCGCACGGGCTGCGACTTCTTTGGTGACGCACGAGCAGCCGGCTACGTCGTTTTCAAAGCCGCCCTGATCCATATTTTCTTCGACCATGGCATCGGCATAAGGATTGCCGACGACGAGCTGGCCCTGATAAGCGCAGAAGGAAACGCCGACGACGGGGATGCCCCGCTTGCCAGCCTGGCCGATGTGCTGGATGAAGTCGATGTGGTTGTTGCCAAAGCCTTCAGTCGTGATGATGCAGCCGTCGATGTCGAGGCTTTCCAGGAGCGAGCCTAAGCGGTCGGAAACCCAAAGTTTTTCGTCATTGACCTGCGGCGAGCCGACGAAGACGACGCCGATGAGGTCCAGTTCATCATCATTGGCCAGGCCTTCGACTAAGGGTTCACGGATATAATGACGGGTCATTTCTTTCGTAGCCGGCCCGATGCAGGTCAGGGCATGGATGGAGCCGTCGCGGACCTGGTTCGGTGTCAGGACGATCGGCACGTTGCCGAGGTCGACATTCTTCTGGCCGCCCATGACGCCGCACGGTTCATTAGGGCAGAGGACGTTGTCGTGCATAGCCCCCTGGCCCATGATTTCCTTGACCAGGACGACGCGGGGATTGCCCTTGCGGCGCAGGTCTTCGCAGACTTCTTCGCGGACGACTTCGCCGTCATATTTTTTCAATTCATTGCGGACAGCCTGGATGATGTAGTCTTCACATTTATGAGCGGCAAAAGGTCCGGGGCGGGTCATGCCGGTGAGGCGCTTGATGACGGCATGGCAGCGGATGATGATGTCGCCTTCATCGGCACAGCCCGGATGGCCGAAATACATTTTTTCATCGAGGAAGCCTTCGGACGAACCGAATTCATGAATCTGGACGCCGTCTTCGTCGACGCCGGTAAGCATGAACACGACGCCGTCGGCGACTTTGGTGACCCCTTCACCGAGTTCGCCTTCGACTTTCGTCGCGATGGGCGCGACGTCCATGATGGTATCGGTATAGACGTGGCGTTTATCTGGATAAATGACATCGAGGCTCATGCTGACGCAGAGCGGATCTTCTTTGACGGCTTTTTCGACGATAGACCCGTCGATGAAGATTTTCCCGTTTTCGATGGCCGTCTTGTCGCTGATTTCGACATCGGTAATCTTGATGTGTTTCTTGATGAGCTTGCGGATAACCTTCTTTTCACCCGTCTTTTCTGTCGGCACTGCCGGCAGCGGACCGGCAGCGCCCAAGATGGTGCCGGCCGGGATATCCAGGCTCAAGCCTTCCAGTTTATCTATCTTCAAGTGAATCGTTCCCGACGGTGCGGCAGCGGCCGGTTTGGCCGGAGCGGCTTCAGCCGGTGTGTCAGCCGGAACGGCGGGTACGGACTTGGCATTGACTTTATCCAGGACTTCTTTGGTAATCGGCGTCAAGGCTTCGACATCCTGCAAGAGCGTACTGCCCAGGACTTCTTCAATGGTCAGGCCGTCGTCACTGAGTGTGAGCAGGCCGGCATCGACCATGTCGTCGAACAATGTCGGGTCTTCCAGGTCATCGGCTCCGATGACTGTCCCCTTGGCCCGGCGGCAGCAGAAAACAGCAGGATCTGTAAGGTGTTTCTGTAAGGTATCTTTCGTAATAGACATACAATCACTCCCCCTGTGTAGTATGAGTTACGCCTTGATACGGCGGATCAATTTATGATGGACTGCCCGCAGGGCTCCATCGGTACAATGGTAGACCGGCAGATGCAGCTGCGGCGCACAGGCCATGACCGTGTTGGTGCAGTCTGTGCAGTTACTGATGAGCAGGGCCTGGGCCCCTTCTTTCTTCAGCGTCATGACCCGCTGGACCTGTCCCGGACAGTGGCCGGGATTGTCGCATTTGCGGACGCCAGGCTTGACTTCATGGGCCTGCTTGCAAAAGGCTACGCCGGCTACGGCCGACCCCATCGAGGCCGCCATTTCCCGAAGCCGTTTCTCATCGGCACCGCAGGCACAGACGAGAAGTCCGATTTTTTCTGGTCCTGGCAGGAACGTTTCCGTGGCGATGATGCCGCCCGTCGTCTTGACGATAGGCGCATCCAGCGTCGTCCGCTTGCCCATGAACGGGCCACCCATGATGAGCTCGCCATATTCTTTACCCAGGCCGCCGGCCTTCTCCAGGACGTCGCTGACGGCCATGCCCAAGGGCAAATCGTGGAAAACCTGGACTTCCGGGCCGTTCAGCTTGCCAGCTACGGTCACGTCTTTATCGATGAGCGGTTTCTTGTCATCGACGGCTTCGGCGATACGCTGGAGCGTTTCCACATTGATGATGACGGCGCCGGCTTTCGACGGCAGGCTGCCCGCATCGAGGAGCGTCCCCAGGACTTCCCGGACGACGGCCCGTTCTTCACCGACAGGATAGACATTGGGCAAAAAGTGAAGGCCTAGGCGGTCATCATCGGCGATGACCTGCTGCAAAGCCCGGACGGCGCTGCCGTGGATGGCCTTGATGGCGATGACGCCTTTATCGGCATGGACGAGGTCCATCGCCAGCCGCAGCCCTCGTATCATCGGTCGGCAGTCCTTTTCCAGGGCGTCTATATTATGGTTCAGAATGGGTTCACACTCTGAAGCATTGGCAATGACGACGCCGCCATTCAAAAAGGGAACGGCCAGCTTCTGATACGTCGGGAAACCGGCACCGCCTAAACCGACGATACCGGCCTGACGGATACATTCCAGTGGAGTCTGTGCCGTAAGGGGCACGTACTCTTTGGGCTGGACGTCGTCAGCTCGAACGATGACGGCATCATCCGTCACTTCCCGGACCGTCCCGGATACACTCGTATAAACAGGACTGCCCAATCCATCCCCGGCCGCAGCCAGGCATTGGCCACGCCGTACCCGGTCCCCAGCCTTTACCATCGGTACTGCGGGAGCTCCGATGTGCTGCGAAAAGGGAAAAACAAAGGGTCTCACGTCCGTCCACCTCCTAAGCTCATGATGTTTAGATTCTTGCTCCGCTTGATGTCCTCAAGCATGGCCTTAGTATAGTCTCCGGACAGGTTGAAAAAAACAGGAAAACTTGAAATTTTCATGAATTCACCTTATTCACCTTATTTTTTATTAAGCCATTCTGTGTTAAAATAAAGAAAATAGCCGTCTGCGGGGAAATCACAAGGGACGGCTGCCAGATAGAGGGGGAATGATGCATGATCGTAGAAACCTACCCGATTGCATTGAAGAAATTCATGAAATTCACGAAAATGAAGTCCGTGACCCTGGCCGAATACATCGGTTACGATGTATCGTATATCAGCAAATGGATCAACGGGGCCAAGCTACCGTCATCACGGGCTATCGAACGCGTCAACGAAGATGCGGCTGCACTCTTTGCCGAAACGATTGAAAAACTCGATCGCCGCGAAGACTGCTGCCGCTATTTTGCTTTTCCCGACAACACGGAAGACCTGGCCTTTGCCATCAGCGACTACCTGAGCCGGGCTTACCGCACGTCGCTCCAGAGCGGGCGCACGGAAAAGGCTAAAAAGTCCTGGCCTGTCCGCATCGTCACGAGCCATCAGAAAGTGGCCCACTTTTTAAAAGATTTATTCCGAAAAAAACTCCCGACCCTGACGGGCAAGGAGGAATTGGTCATCTATGGAGAATTCTTCGATTTTTATGACGATGGCTTCTGGTCCTATCTCGACGTACCGGCCAACTACAAGCGGCTGCGCATCCGCGTCGGCCTGGACAAGGAAAAATTGCGCCGCCATCCCGAATACGTCCCGCGGCTCTATGCCGTCCTCAACCGCTTCATGGACGCGGAATTCACCTTTTACGATTTCTCCGCCCTGAGCGACGCCAACCTCATCATCCTCAAGGACCAGTTCGCCATCTCCTACTCGCTCCAGAGCCATCGCGGCATGATGATGTGTTCTTATATGGATGACCCGGCCGTCGTCCACGACATCTACGAGCGCTTCGGCGTCCACCACACGCCAAAGCTCCTGACCCACATCCAGAGTCCCTGGAACGACGACTATGGCTACCGCACGTCCTTTTATGAAACGTCGCGGTTCTGCTTCTTCCTGACCAACGGCATCGAATACCTCCTGCCTCAGGAAGTCTTCGACCGGCTCATCACTGAATCGCCGGCAGAACGGGCCGGCAATATCGAGCGCCTGCGCATCACCTGGGAAGAAATCATCGCCAAAGCCCGCGTATCCATCATCGTGCCGACACCGTCCTTCATGCGCTATCTGGAAACGGGCCACATCGACCTGACCGACGTCCAATACACGCTGACGCCAGGGGAACGGATCGACCATCTGAAGGCCATAGCCCGGACCTTGAACAAAAGCCAGGGCATCACCTTATCGACGATGCATCTGTCGCCGGCCTTCCTGGCCTATAAAGAGGCGAACTTGTCGTTCTACTCGAACTACCGCATGAGCTTCTTCAAAAAGAACACCCTGGCCATGAACAGCCAGACCGACCCATTCTACATCATCGTCGATAAGGAATTGGACGCCATGGTCCTGGACTTTTTCGATAAGATGACGAAATCGGCTTACTGCCACGCCTGCAGCGGCCAGGAACTGGAAGAAAAAATCAAGATTTACCAGGACATGCTGGAAAAAATCACCAGTTTGGCCGGGGCATAGAAAAAGAGGCTGTCGCATTAAGACAGCCTCTTTTTACGTTGATCGTAGGTCGTTCATCGTTTGTTGTATGAGATTAAAAATATCAATCCATCGCGATGAACGATGAACTATGAACGAAAAACTTTTAAGTTTAAGGGGCCTAGCATGAAAGCAAAAGCCTTCGTGCGACAGCCCCCTTTTAAGTGGTTAGCTGTAGGGGTCGCCACGTGGGCGACCCGCCGGGGATTCGGTAACTATCCTGGGCGGGCTTGCCACGTGCAAGCCCCTACAGACTACAAACTATTATTTACATGGAAATCTTGCTGGTCTTGGTCCAGATACCCATCTTTTCTGCGTCTTTGATGAGTTCTTCACGGAAGTCCGGATGAGCGATGTTGATCAGGGCTTCGGCGCGTTCCCACGTCGATTTGCCTTTCAGCAGGGCTGTACCGTATTCAGTGACGATGTAGTGGACAGCCGAACGCGGTGTCGTGATGACCGTGCCAGCCGGGAGAGTCGGTTTGATCAGGGATTCTACATGGCCATCCTTGAATTTACGCGTCGAATGGACGCAGATGAAGCTCTTGCCGCCGTTGGATGCATAAGCGCCCTGAGCGAAGTCAAGCTGGCCGCCGGTGCCGCTGATCTGCTGATAGCCAGCCGTTTCTGCGTTGACCTGGCCATAGAGGTCGAGGTCGATGCAGCCGTTGATGGAGATGAATTTATCGATGCTGGCGACGACGCCGACGTTGTTGACGTAGCTGACCGGTGCGTTGAATACGATCTGGTTATCGTTGATGAAATCATAGAGGCGCTGTGTGCCGCCGGCAAAAGCATAGATAATCTTGCCTTTATCGCGGTTCTTGTTGCCCGTAATCTTGCCGGCTTCATAGAGGTCGACATAGGAATCAACAAGCATTTCCGTATGACCGCTCAAATCCTTAACATCCGATTCAGCCAATTTACGGCCAACAGCCGACGGGATACCGCCGATGCCGAGCTGTAACGTACTGCCGTCTTCGATCATGGGGATGATGTAATCGGCAATCTTGTCATCAACTTCTGTCCCGGCACGGTTGGGAATCTGAGGCATCGGATGGTTCGAGCCTTCGACGACATAGTCGACGTCGCAGAGGTTCAATTCCGTTTCATAGCCCAAAGCTTTCGGCATGTTCTGGTTGACTTCGAGGATAATCGTCTTCGCTGCACGAATCAAGCCGCGAAGGTCAGAAGCCTGAGGCCCGAGGTTGAAGTTGCCCCACTGGTCCATCGGATGAACCTGGATGATGAGTTTATCAATGTTTTCCCAATACTTCGGCAATTCGTTGAAGAGGATAGGAATGAACCAGCAGCGGCCAGCTTTAGACATCTTACGTTCAAACCCGTTCATATGAGCCGTTGCGAAACGGATCTGTTCGTTCGAGTCACTGTTGAGATAAGCCGCATAGGGTTCATCTTTGACGACGGTCGTAGCGACGATTTCAACGCCGTGCAATTCTTTTGCCCGTTTACCGATTTCGATGTCGATATCATACGGAGCAGCGCAGCCGAGGCCATAGGAAACGCGGTCGCCATCTTTGACGAGAGCCGCAGCCTGTTCGGCCGTAATCAATTTCTTCTTATACTCTTCAGGAATTTGTGAAAGTTTGTACATTCTAAAGTCTCCTCCTTCATGACTTTGCAATAGTAGTATGAGATAACCTTATATATAGTATAAAACTTTCCTGCGGCGACTGCAATCACATTTTGTGAAAAATATTACAAAACGGCGTGTTTCCTTGAGGAATAAGCCCTCATTCCCGAAGGATATAGCGGATAAACGCCAGGCTGAATTCGTAAAGCACGATGATTGGCACGGCCAGTAATGACTGCGTAACCATATCGGTCGTCGGCGTAATGATGGCTGCGACGATAAAGGACAGGACGATGACATATTTCCGGACCAGCTTCAACTGTTCCGACGAAACGAGTCCCATCTTGGCCAGGGCGATGAGCAGCAGGGGCATATTGAAAATTACTCCAAAGGGCAGGACCATGAGGAGTGCGAAATCCAGATAGCCTTCCAGGGACCACAAGGGCTGCACATCAGATGTCGTAAAAGTCATGAGGAAATGCAGGCTCTGCGGCAGGACGACGACAAAGGAAAAAGCCAGTCCGCCAAGGAATAAGAGGACCGACGCCGGCACGAACAGGACGAGGATCTTTTTTTCATGTGTCGTAAAGGCGGGCAGCAGAAAGGCCCAAAACTGATAAAACAAAATGGGCGACGCCAGTACGGCGCCGCTCCACAAGGCAATTTTCATATAAATCAGAAACGCTTCTGCCGGCCGCATGACATACAAGGTCGACGCCGGCGAAGTTACAAAGGCGACGATATCATCAATACGCCATACACTGACAGCCATGCCGATGACGACGGCAATGGCGCTTTTAATGAGACGGCTGCGCAATTCGCTCAGATGGTCGACAAAGGTCATGATTTTTGAGCAGATTCAGCAGCCGTATCTTTTTTGGGTGCCGGTTCTGCTCCGTCACCTGCCTTTTCGTCCGCTTTGGCATCCACTTTAACATCTGCCGCATTGACAGCTTCCTTGAATTCCCGCAGGCTCTTCCCCAGGGCGCTGCCGATGGTCGGCAGTTTCCCCGGTCCAAAGACGACGAGGGCGATAACTAAGATGAGCAGTAATTCCGGAGCTCCTAATCCAAACATGACAGTCCTCCTAATCAATAGAAATCAATTCATACTTATCGTTCCCCATTTTCAGGTCCCGCATCGCCTGCAGCTGATGGAGGCCATGGCGGGATTCGATGCGTTCGATTAAGTCGTGCTTATCCGACGACTTCCGGTCATAGACCAAATCGACGCTGGCCTGGTCGACGGCTAAGATATCTGTCGAAGCCAGCATCCCCAAATCGGCGATTTTCGGTTCTGCCGCAGAAACACCGGCACAGTCACAGTCGACGGACATGCGGCGCAATACGTTGAGGAATACGATATGTTTGCCAAAATAATCGACAGTAGCCTTGCCCGAATCGGCCATGAGTTCCATGAACTGGTCCTGCATCGGCATCGAGGCCCATTCCTTATTTCCCGGCGGCATCGGGCCCGTGAGATATCCATGGACCTGGCGCTTGCCGACCTGTCCGGACGCACAGCCGATGGCGATATTCTTCAGGGAACCGCCATAACCGCCCATGGCATGGCCTTTGAAATGGGTCAGGACGATCATCGAATCATAATTGACGATATGGCCGCCCATGGCGACTTCCTTCAAATGCTTGCCGCCCCGGACAGGCAGGTTGACAGACCCTTCTTCATCCATGATATCGACAGGGCAGAAATTCCAGCCATTGACTTGCAGTGTTTCCCGGTGCGAAGCCGTCGTATAGCGGTCCCCTTTATAGAGGGTATTGGTTTCTACAATCGTGCTGTTCGGGACGTGGGCCATGAAAGCTTTGACCATATCCCGCGGCAGGATGTTTGGGCCATGTTTTTCGCCGGTATGCAATTTGACGGCTACTTTGCCATAAATCCCTTCATTGATTTTATCATAAAGGGCAATCAGATGGGCCGCATCAATATGCTTGGTAAAGTAGACCCTGGCCCGTGACCCCTGGCCGTCATCCTGACCGGTGACCTTCTTGGCGCTGACTACCGGCGCCTGGGCCAAAGCCCGGGTAATCCCGGCATTATATAAAAATGCCCCGGCAGCGGCCGTCCCTACGACTTTCATAAAATCTCGTCTCGACATGTCTTTCATAACAATCATCCTCCTTACAAACTATCGCTTTTATTTTTTCGTAAGATAGCCTTCAAAGGCCCCTTGCGTCTGTAATAAGTAATTCATGCCTCCCGTCACATGCCCTACGGGAAGGAGGTTCGGTGACGGATCTTCTTTCTGACAGAAGATGACCAGGGACTGCGTCTGGGTATCAAAGGCGATATCGCCGATATCCGGCTTCATACCGGTCACGTCTTCGTTAGAAACGACGACCGGCGGCAGTCCCGGCAGGACAATCCGGTCTCCCTGGCGCTGAAGCGGTACGACCAGGGGCTGACGTTCAGAAAATTCTAAAGCCGCCGGCGTATCATATAAGCCAAGTACGGCATAGCCACCTTCAAAGGAAAGGCGCGATTCGGCAACATATGAATGAGCATCGCCGAAAATAAAAGCGTTATGTCCGGCCGCCGGCTGGCAGTTAACCTGTTTACAATGGACATAGCCCGTCAAAAAGAATAAAAAAACGGCTGTTATCAGGCCGAGTACGGCAAATCCTGCCTGTTTCCTGCTGATCATCCCCATCATCTCTTCCTCCTCGTGAAAAACATAACCTTAACTGTTTATATTGTACCGGGTAGGCTAAAAAATAGCTAATACCTATACATTTTCTCTAGCAATGCCCAAAGCGTATGTCTGGATGAAATTCTGCCTTGCATTTACTATACAACCGGGAGTAAACTCCAGGTCAAGTTATTTTTATTTACTTTTAAAAAAAGCTAGTATAAAATAAAAATATTCTGGTTATCTTTCGTTTTGAGAAGGGATTTATACTATGTATCATTCACAAGCCAAGGGCACGATACTGCTGCTCATTACGGCACTGATCTGGGGTGCGGCCTTCGTCGCCCAGAGCGTGGGCATGGACTATATCGGTCCGTTTACCTTCAGTGCCGCCCGTGATGTCATCGCCATCATCGTCCTGATTCCCGTCATCCTGCTTTTTACCGATAAAAGGGCAGACGGGACCTATCCGCCTATCCTGCAACAGTTGAAGCCGGACCGCATCACCCTCATCGGCGGTGCCTGGTGCGGCCTGGTCCTGGGCGCTGCCGACACGTTACAACAAGTCGGGATTTCGATGACGACTGCCGGAAAAGCCGGGTTCATCACGGCCTTATACATCGTCCTCGTCCCCCTCATGGGACACTTCATCGGCCGCAAAGTCCCGCGGATTATCCTGGCTTGTGTCGCCCTGGCCATCGCCGGCTTTTACCTCTTATGTATCAACGGCGACTTCCAAGTCTCTTTCGGCGATTTTCTGGTCCTCTGTTGTGCCATCTTCTTTGCCCTGCACATCCTGGTCATCGACCATTTCCTGTTAAAAAAAGCCCACAGCATCAAGCTGTCCTGGGTCCAGTTCGCCATCGCCTTTCTCTTCTCCGGTACCCTGACGGTCCTCTTCGAAAAGCCGGACTGGGGCGCGCTGTGGGCTGCCAAATGGCCCCTGCTCTATGCCGGCGGCCTGTCCAGCGGCGTCGCCTATACCCTGCAGATCGTCGGCCAAAAATATACGGAACCGACGACGGCGACGCTCATCATGAGCCTGGAATCCGTCTTTGCCGCCCTAGCCGGCTGGCTCATCCTGGGAGAAGTCATGACGGCCAAGGAACTGACAGGCTGTGCGCTCGTCTTCGCCGCCGTCATTTTAGCGCAGGTCCCCCTGCCACACATCCCGTTCCTGCGGAAGGAGTAACGGATACGGTCCGTTTAAAACCGCAAAAAAAGCTGCCTATGCCAAGGGGCATAAGCAGCCGTGAAAATCATCTATTAAATTTTATTGCTCCGTCTCCAGATGCGCTGAGCTTCGGCAGCTTTAATCAAATCTTCGCGCACGTCCGGATGGGCGATATTGATCAGGGCTTCTGCCCGCTGCCAGGTAGCCAGGCCGGACAGGTTGGCTATGCCGTATTCCGTGACCATGCACGGGGCCTGGGTCCGCGGCGTCGTGATGATATCGCCGGCCGTAAACTTCGGCAGGATGTTGGAATGACGGATTCCATTCTTATCGACCCGGCTCGACGGCATGGCCAGGAACGCTTTGCCGTGGTCCGCCGCATAAGCGCCGGTCACGAAATCCAGCTGACCGCCAGTCCCGCTTATCTGCCGTGTCCCGGCCGATTCAGAGCAGACCTGGCCGTAAAGGTCGACGGCGATACAGCTGTTGATGGAAATGAAATCGTCGAGCTGACGAATCGTTTCCGGGTTGTTGACATAATGCATCGGAGCCGACAGGACATCTTGATTGCGGTCCAAAAATTCATAGAGCTTTTTCGAGCCCATACAAATCGAGAAGACGCCTTTCCCCCGCTGGAAAGGCTTTTTATTGTTGGTAATCTTTCCCGCCTGGTACAAATCGAAATAACCGTCACTCATGAGTTCCGTATGCATCCCTAAGTCTTTCAGGTCTGAATCCGCAATGAGGATGCCCAAGGCGTTGGGCATCCCGCCGATGCCGAGCTGCAAGGTAATCCCATTATGCAGGTAAGGGAAAATTTTTTCAGCAATCTGCCGGTCGATAGCACTCGGTTCCCGGTTGGGTGCCAGACTGATGGGTTCCTGGCTTTCGACGATGGCATCGACTTGAGAGACATGGATATGGTCGCTCCCCATACCGAAGACGACAGGCATGGCCGGATTGACTTCGACGATGATGTGTTTCGCCACGTCGAGCATTTCCTGCATACATCCATTCGTCAGGCCAAAGGAAAAGTTCCCCTGCCGATCCATAGGCGCTACGGTAATCATGGCTACGTCGACCGGCGCAAAGCCCTTCGTATAATAAGAACCGCAGTCGCGGAACAGCATCGGTTCGTGGTAAGCCCGCCCGGCATCGAGGTACTTGCGGTCGATACCCGAACAATGCCAGAGATTGTACGTAAAGGTTTCATTGTCCGGATCGGCTTCCAAAATAGCCACGGGCTGACACGAAATCGCGTTGCGGACTTTAATATCCTTCAATTCAGCATGACGGCGGGCCAACGCTTTATCCAGGGCTGTCGGATAGGAACAACTCATCCCGTAATCGACCCAGTCGCCATCTTTGACGAGTTGTACTGCCTGATCAGCCGTGCAGCGTTTGGCTTCATATTCCTTGCAGATATCCATAATCGTCCCCCTCACTGCCTGACCGCTTCCATACCGGCGTCAAAGGCTTTTAAGTTGATGTCGACAAAAGCCGGTTTCACCGTCCTGGCAATGATGTGCTTCCAGTCGATATCGTGAAGGCCCAGGGCCTCGATGAGGGCCCCCAGTAAGACGATATTCGCGCTCTTGGGATTCCCCAGCTTCGTCGCGATGTCCGTCGCCTGAATGGCCATGACGGGTACATGTTTCTTCAATTCTTCAATGATTCCTTCCGGATACTGGCAGGTGCCGGAAAGGACGGGCAGGGACGGTATCTGTACCTGATTGACGACCATCTTTCCCTCTTTCTTCAGGAATCTGGCATACCGGGCCGCTTCCATTTCTTCAAAAGATACGAGGATATCGGCTGAACCTTCGCCGATAATCGGTGAATAGACCTTTTGGCCAAAGCGGACCTGTGTGCTGACGCTGCCACCACGCTGGCTCATACCGTGAACTTCGGACATCTTGACATCGTACCCGTGTTCAATCAGGCCGATGGTGAGGATTTTGCTGGCTAATATCGTACCCTGCCCGCCGACACCGACGAAGAGTACACTTTTTACATCTGACATATCATTTATCCCCCTTTCTGGAAATGGCCTGAACCGGGCAGACTTGCATACATACCGTACAGCCTACGCAATCAGACTGGGCAATACTGGATTTTTTCGTTTTACTGTCATAGCGCAGGGCCGGGCAGCCGGTGGAAAGGCATTTCTTACAGCCGATGCACGTATCCGTATCGACGACGCAAGGCGTCTTATCGAGGTTGAACTGGGCTTTGTCTTCTTTCGAGAACTTCTTAAGGACACAAGGCCATTTCGTAATGATGACCGACGGTTCCTCTTCGATGGCAAAGGCCCAATCCAAGGTTTCTTTCATCGCTTTCAGGTCCAGGGGATTGACCGTGCGGACATGCTGGATGCCCAGGGCTTTGACGACGGCTTCGACGTCGATGAGCGTAGCCGGTTCCCCTTTGATGTTATAGCCGGTCCCAGGGTTATCCTGATGACCGGTCATGCCGGTAATGCGGTTATCCAGGATGACGCAGATGGCATTAGAGCCATTATAGGCCACTTCCGTCAGGGCGTTGATGCCCGTATGGAAGAACGTCGAATCACCCATGCAGGCGACGACGCGTTTTTTCTGCTCACTGAGCTGGAGACCATAGCTGAACCCGTGGGCTACCGAAAAAGCACTGCCCATGCAGATAGCCAGATCCTTGGCATCGAGCGGCGCCGCCCCGCCCAACGCATAACAGCCGATATCGCCGACCATGACCGTATCTTTCCGTTTCCCCAATTCGTAGAAGAAGCCGCGATGAGGACACCCGGCACAAAGGGACGGCGGTCGGGGGACGAAACAGGAATCGGGGACTTCGACGCCGTGCTGCTGCTGTTTCAGGATGCCCGCCGATACGATGTTGGGGTTGAGTTCATCAATCTTGGGGATGACGTCTTTGCCGTGGCAGGCAATCCCGGCCTGACGAATCTGTTCTTCCATAAAAGGATCCAGTTCTTCGATGACGTAGAGTTCGTCGACCTTATCGGCAAAGGCTTTGATTTTCTGCATCGGCAGGGGATAGGTAAAGCCCAGTTTCAAATACGAAGCCTGATCC
The DNA here is from genome assembly GCF_047974155.1 of Megasphaera jansseni. Lineage (NCBI taxonomy): Bacteria > Bacillati > Bacillota > Negativicutes > Veillonellales > Veillonellaceae > Megasphaera > Megasphaera jansseni. The sequence goes on from NZ_JBHYRR010000024.1 coordinate 28,815, forward strand.
CCAAACACTTCCTTCGCATACATATAAGCCGCCCCGGCAGCGACGATGCCGATTTTCGTATCGTGCATCTCTACTTTATTGAAGGGACAGATTTCGGAATAACCCTTCAATTTTTCTTCCCTTTCTTCGACGACGTAGCGGCGTTTCTTGGAAATAGCCGGTACGGCATCCATCTTTTCCCGCTGTTTCTGATAGAGGACCGGCGGCACTTCCTGGCGAGCCTTTTCCTCGACGAGGCTCTTGGAATGGCAGACACGGGTCGTCATGCGTATCATGACTGGGACCTCATACGTTTCGCTGACTTTATAGGCTTCTTTCGTCATGTCGATACATTCCTGCGAATCCGACGGCTCGAACATGGCAATTTTGGCAAACTTGGCGTAATTCCGGTTATCCTGTTCATTCTGGGACGAATGCATGCCCGGATCATCGGCCGAGACGAAGGCAAAGCCGCCGTTGATGCCTAAATACGTAAAGGTGAACAGCGGATCGGCTGCGACATTGACGCCGACCATCTTCATGGCCGCAAAAGAGCGGACGCCGGACATAGAGGCACCGATAGCCGCTTCCATGGCTACTTTTTCATTGGGCGCCCATTCAGCATACATATCATCATAGGCAGCAACATTTTCCAAGATTTCCGTACTCGGGGTCCCGGGATAAGCGGAAGCAAAGGAAACACCGGCTTCATATAAGCCTCTGGCGATGGCTTCATCACCGGTCAATAACTTTTTCATAATCCATACCTCCTCCATCATTTGTCAGTTGACATCTTTCAATAATATGTATGTAATATCCATGCCAATTCATTTGATGCGATAGATAGGCTATTTTCCCCGAAAACACCCTTGACGATACACACTTTAAGTAAAATATTTTTTACTTCCTTTACATTTCTTTCTTCTTTCTTTATGATGGAGAGAGGAAATGAGGAGGAAACGAAATGGAGAATATTGCTTTTTTGATTGCTGATGACTTGATGCAGCAGTCTGTCTATACGATACTGCAAATTTATAAAGATAAACTGGAAGCCCATGATATTACGACGACAGCCACGATCATCGACTTCCCCCACCTGGTCGAACAGGCCCGGGAGCTGGTCCAACAGGGGGCCAAGGTCATCATCACCAACAGCGGCTCTCACCAGATACTGACCAAGGCCATCGACAGCGTGCCCATTCTCTGTCTTTTCAGTTCGACCAACGATGCCTTATATACCCTGCGCACGATTGCGCCGAAATACGAAAAAATCCACTTGCTGCTCAATGAAAATTTCATGTTCAATAAGGACGCCTGCCCGGAAGAGCTCCGTAAAAAAATCGTCTTTTATCCCCGTTACAGCCTGGATAAGACCCATCTGGAACTGCTGGAACGGCTCCGGCAGATTCCGGTCACGCCGGATACGGCCATCGTCGGCTGTCCCCTGCTGCCGCAGATTGCCAAATCGAGTCCCATGCCGATTTATTCCATCCGCCCCAGCGAATCGACGATGCTCTCGGTCCTGCTCTACGCCCAGGAACTCCTGGCCTTCCAAAAGAAGGACAACGAGCAGTTATCCATGATGTCGTCCATCTTATCTCATGTCACGGACGGCATCATCCTCTATTCCAAAGGCGGTGCCATTTCTCACATCAATGAACGGGCAGCGTCCTTCCTGGGGATCCCGGTGACGACGAAGAATATGCGCCATATCTTTCCAGACTGGACCGAAGGGTCGAGTCCGTCTTTCCACGAAACGATTCTCCAGCGGCCGCCGTATACGCTCATCGCCAATTCCGACTATTTCCTCATGGACAGTACGTCCCAATACATCCTGACCATCCGGGATGTCACGGAACTGCAGCGGCTGGAAAAAAATATCCGCTATAAACTCTCGAAGACCGGCCTGACGGCGACACACCATTTCGAGGACATCAAGACCGTCGACGAGGGCATGAAACACGTCATCCGCCAGGCTGAAGTCATGGCCAACTACAACGCGCCCATCCTCATCCAGGGCGAAAGCGGGACGGGGAAGGAACTCTTCGCCCAGAGCATCCACAATGCCAGCGACCGGCGTCACGGGCCTTTTGTCGCCATCAACTGTGCGGCCCTGCCGACAGACCTCCTGGAAAGCGAACTCTTCGGCTACGTCGGCGGCTCTTTTACCGGTGCCCGGAAGGAAGGCAAGGCCGGCCTTTTTGAAATGGCCCATAACGGGACGATTTTTCTCGACGAAATTAACAGCATGGCGCCGAGCCTCCAGTCGAAGCTCTTGCGCGTCCTGGAAACGAAGCAGGTCATGCGCCTCGGTTCGGACTATGTCATCCCCCTGGACATCCGCATCATCTCGGCCAGCAATGCCGACATCATCGCTGCCGTCCAGGCCGGCAAATTCCGGCGCGATTTATTTTTCCGCATCAACACCCTGCGCCTGACGCTGCCGTCTCTGAACGAACGGCCGGAAGATATCCTCTATTTATTTTCTTATTTCCTGGAAAACTTCACCCATCGCAGGCCCACGCTCAAGCCGGCATTAAAAAAAGCCCTCATCCAGCATGACTGGTGGGGCAATATCCGTGAACTGCACAGCGTCGCCTTGCGTTATTATATTTTCGGGAATACGCTGGACGATACTTACGATGCCTTATTCGATATGCCTGATGAGGAACGGAAAAAATCCCTGCTGGACACGGCTTCGCTCAGCCTGAACCTGAAAAACCTGGAAAAGACGATCCAGCAAATCCTCATCGAGGAACTGCAAGAAAAAGGCTATAGCCAGAAGGATATAGCCAAATTGCTCAACGTATCGCGGCAGACGATTTTCAACAAAATGAGGCCTTAGTCAGAAGACCGCCAGCGGCGCCGGATACGGCTGTTGGGGATGTTCAATTTTTGCCGGAACTTAGTCACCGTCCGCCGGGCTACGGAAATCTGGGCAGATGCAAAATATTCGGACAAGTCCTGGTCGGAATAGGGGTGGCTTTTATCTTCGCTTTCGACGAGGGCGGCGATTTTCCTCATGATGGCCTTATCGGATACACGGGCCCCGTCTTCTTTGTCAACGGTATAGGCAGTGGCCAAAAAAGACTGCAGCGGATAGACCTGGCCTTCAAAGAGGACATAGCGGTGGCGGCAGACGCGGCTGACCGTAGCCGTACTGAGTTTCGTTTCCTCGGCGATGTCCTTCTGCCGCAGCGGCTGTAAAGGCTTATGGGCTAAGAAATAGTCTTTCTGGTGCGTCATCAGGCAGGTCACGACTTGTTCGATGGAATGATGGCGATAGGCCAGGGCCGATGCCAAATCGTTAAAATCCCGGCGGGCCTTGCGGATATAGGCCAGGGTCTCCTTGTCGCCCTGAGCGGCATACTGGTCGTATAAGTCATCGCGGAAATAGACATCGGGGATTTCTTCGAGGGACCGCATAGCCAGCTGGCCTTTCTCATTGCGATAAATCTCTACGTCCGGCCGGATATAGACTTCTTCCTGCGCAATCTGGCCGGCCGGCTGGAGAGACAAGGTCTTGAGGAAATCGCGGATGGCCTGCAGCCCTTCTGGGGACAGGGACAGGGCAGCCTGGATTTTCTGCCATTTCCCCTGTAAAAAGTCGTCATAATGCTGCGCCAGCAGGGCTTCCGTCTTGGCCGGTACCTTGCGGCTGCGCCGGGTCTGGATGAGCAGGGCTTCGCGCAGATCCCGGGCGGCAATGCCTGGCGGGTCAAAGGACTGGACGAGTTCCAGCCCTTTTTTCATGTCTTCCAGGCTGAGATGATAGGCCGACCCCAGTGAAGCCAGGTCGCCCTGGAAAAAGCCCTTATCGTCGAGGGAGCCGATGACCAGGCCGGCGGCCAGCAGCAACGGCCGGGGCAGGGGCTGGATGCGGAGCTGGGCCATGAGCCGGGCTTCCAGGGAATCACTGCGGCTGCGGATATTGTCGATGGCCTTATCGCCCTGATTCCCGGCTGGGCGGACATCGTGATAGCGGATGTCCAACAAGGGATTGTCCGTCACTTGTTCCTGCAAAAAATCAGCCAGATCCTGGGCGTGGAGGGCCAGCATCTGAATGGTCAGGCGCTGGACCTGCAATATTTTCGCTTTCTGTTCGAGTTTCAACGATAAGTTCGACATAATGCCCCTCTTTCCGGTGCAGATTATTTCTTCACCATGGCCTCTAAGATACGATGGGCTTCGTCCGGTTCATGGTCCTTGATGATGCGGCTCACCGTATCATATCCCAAAGCCCCGATATAGGCCGCCCCAAAGGCAGCCGATGCCTGAAGGTGATGCTGACACTGGTCTTCCCGTACCGTCAGGCCTTCGACACCATTTTTCTCGAAGATGCGTACCGACTGGATCAGGAGCTGGAGACTTTCCAGCAGGCAGTCGGCGATGAGCGGTTCAAAGGCATTGAGTTCAAATTCGCCGTGAGCCGCCGCCATGGCGATAGCGCTGTCATTGGCCATGACCTTCATGGCGCACTGCATGACCATTTCCGGGATGACCGGATTGACTTTGCCCGGCATGATGGAGCTACCCTGCTGGCGGGCAGGCAGGCGGATTTCACCGATACCGCCATGAGGGCCGGAGTTCATGAGGCGCAAGTCGTTGGCGATTTTCATGAGGTTGACGGCCAATGCCTTGAGCAGGCCCGACACTTCGACGAAGACGTCGTTGTTCTGCGTGAGATCGACGGGATATTCGGCCGCCGCCAAGCCAATGCCCGTCAGCTGGCGCAGCTGTTCGATGACTTCGTAGCGGTACTGCCGCGATGCCGTATCGGACGTGCCGATAGCCGTGCCGCCGAGGTTGACCATGCGCAGCCGTTCTTCAATCTTGTACAAGCGCCAGCGGTCACGGGACAAGGCCTGGGCATAAGCGCCGAATTCTTCGCCGACCGTCATGGGGACGGCATCCATGAGTTCTGTCCGTCCCAGCTTATACGTCTTTTCATAGGCCTGCTCTTTGCGCTGGAAGGCTTCCTGCAAATCGGCACAGGCCTGGCTCAGCTCCCGCAGCCGGCGGATAGCGGCAATGCGCAGGGCCGTCGGATAGACGTCATTCGTCGACTGGCCGCGGTTGACGTCGTCCAGGGGATGGATGACGTCATATTGGCCCGGCTTTTTCCCCAATATGACCAGCGCGGCGTTGGCGATGACTTCGTTGACGTTCATGTTCGTCGATGTACCGGCGCCGCCCTGCAGGGCCTCGGTCACAAAAGCGTCATCATACTGACCGGCCAGGATGGCGTCACAGGCCGCGGCAATAGCCTGGTAAATCCCGTCTTCGCGGACGCCCAGGCGGGCGTAGGTCAGGGCAGCGGCCTTCTTGACCGTCACCATGGCATAAATGAGCGGCATAGCCGTCCGCTTGTGGCCTAAGGGGAAATTATCCAGAGCCCTGGCCGTATTGATGCCGTACATCATGCCTTCCGGCAATGCCACTTCGCCCAATACATCGCGTTCGATACGCTTTTTTTCCATCCGAATCCCCCCAAAACGGGCGCCCCCTCTACGGCGGTCCATTTCAGCAACCGTCTTGCCATTCCTTACAGTCATGACCTGACGGGCTGAAAAGGCACGTGGTCGCCCCTACAATTTCTACAAACTACAAACTACAAACTACAAACTATTTTACACCAGCGACTGCAAGTACGGGAAGACGCTGAGGCTGCGTTTCAGGATGCCCTGCATGTAGGCGATGGCGATACCGTAGTTGGTGATCGGCACCGCTTGGTCGGCAGCGCACTTCATGCGGTACTGGACTTCCCGGCCATTGAGCATACAGCCGCCGCAATGGATGACCAGGGCATAGGGCGACAGGTCATCCGGGAAATCGCGGCCGCTGGATGTCTCGATGCGGATATCCTTCTGCGTATAGTTGCGCAGCCAGCGGGGAATCTTGACCGTGCCGATGTCGTCGCATTGGCGATGGTGCGTACAGCCTTCGGCAATGAGGACCGTATCGCCATCTTGCAGCTGTTCGATAGCCGTGACGCCGCGGACGGCCGTTTCCAGCAGGCCCTTGTGCCGGGCCATGAGGATAGAAAAGGAGGTCAGGCGCACCTCTTGCGGCGTATCGGCCGATACTTTGGCAAAGACCTGGCTGTCCGTAATGACCAAGGCCGGTTTCTGGCCCAGGCAGTCCAGTGTATGGCGCAGTTCATATTCCTTGACGACGATGGCAGCGCTGTCATTATCGATGATTTCGCGGATCGTCTGCTGCTGGGGCAGGATGAGGCGCCCTTTCGGCGCGGCCGTATCGATGGGGACGACGAGGACGACGAAGTCGCCGCCCTGGATGAGGTCGCTGACGATAGGTGCTGCCGTATCGACGGGTTTCAGGCGGGCCAGCCGTTCTTTCAATTCATGGATGCCCTCTCCTTTCAGGGCGCTGACATAGATTTCATGGTCCTGTGCGATTCCTGGCTGGTCCAGCAGGTCCGCCTTATTATAGACGACGAGATAGGGCAGATTTTTATTGCGGATGAGTTCCAGGACCTGTTCATCAGCCGCCGTCCGCCCTTCAGCCGCATCGATGATGACGACGGCTATATCCGTCTTGTTGAGGACCTGTTTCGTCCGCCGCACCCGTTCTTCTCCCAGGGCGCCGACGTCATCGAAGCCCGGCGTGTCGATGATGACCACCGGCCCTAAGGGCAGGAGTTCCATGGCCTTGTAGACCGGGTCCGTCGTCGTGCCCTTCGTCGCCGACACGATGGACAGGTCCTGTCCGGTTACGGCGTTGACGACGCTCGATTTCCCGGCATTGCGACGGCCAAAGAAGCCGATGTGGACCCGTTCACCGGACGGCGTATCATTCATCCCCATAGTATCGCTCCTTTCCTAAGCCTGGAGCAGCTTTTGGGCTAACTCCCGATAAATCTGGCTGACCGGCAGGTCCGGATCGCCTTCGACGACGGTCATGCCTTTATTTTCATAATACTGGATGTCCCTGCTCCGGGGAATATCGGCGACGATGGGCAGGCCGTGTTCGTCGGCAAATTTTTTGACCAGTTCGTATTCGTCATCGACATTGCGCCGGTTAAGGATGATGCCCTTGACCTGAGCATAGCCGCGGCTCTTGAAGTTTTCAACGGCCTTGATGATATTGGCCGCTGCATAGAGGGCCATCTTTTCGCCGGACGTGACGATGAAGATTTCATCGGCATAGCCGTCGCGGATGGGCGCCGAAAAACCGCCGCAGACGACGTCGCCCAAGACGTCATACAAGACGACGTCAGGCTGGAGCTTCTGAAAGACTTCCTGTTCATCCATGAGGTCGAAGGTGGCAATGATACCCCGGCCGGCACAGCCAAGACCCGGCGTAGGGCCGCCCGTTTCGATGCAGAAGACGCCGCCGAACCCTTCCTTGCCGATATGTTCGAAGTCCGGACCCTCCGTATGTTCCCGATAGTAGTCCATGACCGGCATGACGGGATGACCGTGCAAGAGGTTCAGCGTCGAATCGGCCTTGGGGTCACAGCCGACCTGGACGACTTTCTTGCCCATCATGGCCAGGGCGGCCGACACGTTGGCGGCCGTCGTCGACTTGCCGATGCCGCCTTTCCCATAAATTGCAAATTTCCTCATAAGTCTTCCTCCTCACGTCAATTTATCTTTCATCCATGCCGAAAAGGACGGCCCGACAAAGATGGGCATATCGGCGTGATAATGCCGTCCTGAATAAGCTTCATGGGGCATGGAAATGAATTTTTCCTTCTCATCCGGCAAGAGCCGGGCATAAATCGGGTCGGCAATGACCCGGCGGGCCTTGCGGCATTCCTGCCGGATGACGTCTTCGACGCTGGCTACTTCGATTTTTTCCAGGAGCCACCGCGGCGCATCGGCAATGGGGCAGAGCGTGCGGATGTTCTCGATGCCCATTTCCTGCCGGAGCATGGCCTTCATCGACAAGAGATAGACCGGTTCGCCGATGACCAGGACGTCACAAGGCGTATCATCGTAGACGGGTTCCGTCTTCCAGGCATTGAGGTCGGCCAGGGCATACTGGGCTTTGATATACTTTTCCTGACCCGTAAAACCCGTAAGGTACGACGAATCACAAGTCCGCAGGGCTTCCAGCCAGTCGGCCGTCCCCTTTTCACCCATAGGGATGCCGACGACATAAGGGATACCGTACTTGTCGCGCATATACTGGGCCAGGTAGAAGGCCGTCGATGAGAGGACGGCATTGACGTCGGCATTGGCCGCTTCGGCCAGCGTATCCAGGGTATCGCCCATAGACCACGAACTCTGCAGGGTAAAACCGGCGTCGGTGACGATTTGCTTGAGCGTCGTCGCATTGCCGACGACAGAAAAGTCCAGCGGCGTCAGGCCCAGGAGATTGACCCGTTTCGCCGGCTTCTGCGGCTTGCGATGGGGCACTTTCAAAAAGGTCTTGGCCAGCCAGACATAGGCGCCGCCGGCACCGGGCAGGTAACTGTGGATGCCGTCGGTCCGGAAGCCCAGCGTCGGCAGTCCCGTCCGGGCCGCTACCAGGCGCTCGATGGCCTTGAAGTCCGTGCCGATGGCATTCGGCATGGGACTGCCGCCGATGGCGACGAAGCGGGGATGAGCCGCTTCTACGGCTTCGGCGATATTGTCGATGAGGCGCTGGTCATTGCCCTGGATAGTATCGATTTCATTGATGCCCGACACGTAGACCATGCTCGGCGTATCGTACCACCGCGGTTCATCATGCGTATCGTATGTCGAATTACAGCCGTCGGCATCGTGCATGACGATGAGCCCGCCTAATTCAAAGAGCGACGACGCAATGCCGAACATGTCGACGGCATACGTCGATAAGACGCGTTGTGCTTGTTTCAACCATGACACCCCCAGGCTTTTATTTGAATGATATCCCGCATCTTGGGATTTTCGGCGGCATGGGCCTGACCGATCAAATCTAAAATCTTCAGCAGTCCCGTATAGCCGTAGAAACCGCCGTTTTCAACGAGGTTGACGAAATACTTCGTATCCGTGAAATACGCGGCCATCTGGCCGATGGCCAGGACTTTCCCGTACTTCTTACTGTCATCGCGCGGCAGGAGGCGGCGCTTGAAGTGCGACGTCGAACGCAGGGACAGGTCCGGATAATGGGCCTGCAGGAACTGGAACGTTTCCTCTTCATCCGGCGACATTTCGTCAAGGTAGATAGCGTAGACGTTGAAGCCATGAGTCAAGAGAAACTTGGCCATTTCCAGCGGCCGCGGCGTCGCCGTATAGTCGATGGCGATGTGCGTGTCGCCGACTTGTTCCTTCAGAGCCTTGACTTTCTCTTCAATAGCCCGTTCATAGGCGTCGCAGTCCGGCATCGTCAGTCCTAAGGCGTCTGCCGCGGTTTGCAGGTTGCGGCGCATCCGTCCGTACTCATAGGCATAGGGCAGATACAGGGCCTGCTGATCCAGGCGTTTGCCCATATCCTGAGCCGCCGGACCGGCATTTTCCAAAAAGTAAATATTAGCCACCGATTCACCCATGGCCTTATATTCTTCATAAGTCTTACAGGCGGCGAAATCGTGGATGGCGTAACCGCCCTGGCGGAGCATGGCCGTCAATTCGTTATCTTCGTCGACGGGATAGTAATTGACGACATAGTTGACAGCCTTCTGTTTCGGCAGGGGCTGGACGGCCCGTACGAGCTGGCGCCGGCCGAGGATATCCGGCGTATAGCGCCGCTGCAGGGTCGGTATCATATAACCGTCGATGAAATCGATATCCGGGTATTTCTGGCGCAGCGTCCCGTAAACGACGCGCAGGTCGATATTGAGGAAGTGCTGCATACAGCTGGTAAAGCCTTCGATGCACTTCGGCCGTTCGGGCATATCGTCGATGATATGGGAAATGCCGTCGATCATCATTTCTTCCAGGTTGCCTTTGATCAGATTTTCATTGGTCAAGGTAACCGTAGAAAAGCGGCCGGCTCCGTCCGGGACTTCATCAGCCGACAAGACGACGCCGTGAAGGCAGCAGGCGCAGCAGACGTAGACTTCGTGGCAGCCGGGGATGAGCATGGGCGAATGGGCAATGGTCCAATGGCCCCGGGCTGGTGAAGCATATTTCAGGCCGATATGGAAAGGCTTGGGAAAAGACGCCTGGCCGATGGCGGTTTCGGCACCGTCCGGCGTGACATGATACCGCGGCACCTGAGGCGGATGAATTTCATTTTCGTAAATCATGCTCTCCCTCCTCCTTAGCAGATGCGCGGCAGCAGTTCACCGCCTGGCGGCGGCAGCAGCGTTTCCGCGCCGATTTCCGTACGCATGATGACCCGGCCCGGCTGGTCAGCTGTGACTTCGCCGATGATGGCCGCGTCTTTTGAATATTTGCCCTGGCGCAGGGTGGCGACGATATCGCCGGCAACGGCTTTAGGCGCAAAGATGACCAGGCGGCCTTCACAGGCCAGGTAGAGCGGTTCCAGGCCGAGCATGCCGCAGACGCCGCGGACGGCCGGGTCGACAGGGATGGCCTGGCTGTCCAAGTGGATGCCGACCTGGCTCTGACCGGCGATTTCATAGAGGACCGTACCGACACCGCCGCGGGTCGCATCGCGGATGACGTGGATGTCCTTGGTCGTATCCAGCATGGCTTCGACTGTCCCCCATAAGGGCGCGCAGTCGCTGGTTACATCGGCATCGATGCCGAACTGATTGCGGGCCAGGAGGATCGTACAGCCATGGCGGCCGACGTCACCGCTGACGATGACAGCATCGCCGGGCCGGGCCAGGGTCCCTGACGTATGGACGCCGTCTACGATCTGGCCGATCCCCGTCGTCGTGATGAACAGGTGGTCGACCTGGCCTTTCCCGGCCACTTTCGTATCGCCGGCGACGATGCGCACACCGGCTTCAGCTGCCGTCTTGGCCATGGCCGCCGCATATTCTTCGACTTTCGCCAGGGGGAAGCCTTCTTCGATGACGAAGGCGCACGACAGATATAAGGGCTTGGCGCCCATACAGGACAAATCGTTGACGGTCCCACAGATGCTCAGTTTGCCGATATTGCCGCCTGGGAATTCCGGCGGCGAGACGATGAAGCCGTCTGTCGTGAATGCCAGATTGGTCCCGCCTATGGGCAGGACTGCGGCGTCGTCCCCGGTGAACTGAGGATTGGAAAAATGAGCTTTAAAGACACGGTCGATGAGTTCGGCAGTCTGTTTACCGCCGGCACCGTGGGCTAAGGTAATGACATCACTCATGTAAATTGCCTCCATATAAATAATAAGCCGAGCAGGCCCCTTCGTGGGAAACCATGCAGGCCCCTACGGGATGTTCCGGCGTGCAGACCTTGCCAAAGAGCGGGCACTGCGGCGGCGTGCATTTTCCCTGCAGGATATCGCCGCAGCGGCAGGCCGGGTTGGCGCGCCCATCCATAGCGGGGACGTCGTATTTCCTGCGGGCATCGCAGGTGGCAAAGGCGGGCCGCAGCTGTTGGCCCGACTGGGGAATGACGCCTAAGCCGCGCCATTCCGAATCGCACGGTTCCATGACTTCTTTCATGAGGGCCTGGGCTGCCGGACTGCCTTCGTCCTTGACGACACGGGGATAGCAGTTCTTGAAGAAGGGCTTCCCCTGGGGGAACTTGACCAGGATGACGGCAAAGGCCGTGAGCAGTTCTTTAGCCGTAAAGCCGGCGACGACGCCGGACACGCCTTCCTTCAACATGGCTTCGCCGGCGCGGGTCCCCATGACGGCGTCGACGTGGCCGGGATAGAGAAAGACATCGGCGCTGTCCTTCATGGCTTCATAGGCCATGGGCATGGTCTTGTTGGCTGTGAGCAGAGAAAAATTCGTCACTCCATCGGTTACAGCCTGCTTAACGGCCAGGCACGACGGCGGTGTCGTCGTTTCAAAGCCGACGGACAAGAAGACGACGTCTTCTTCCGGGTGCGCCTTGGCATAATCGTAGGCATCAAGGGGCGAATAGACGATTTCCACATGGCCGCCCTGACTGCGGGCATCGGCCAGGCTCATGGTACTGCCTGGGACGCGGACGAGGTCGCCAAACGTGCAGATCGTAACACCTTTTTCCAGGGCCAGCCAGACGGCCTGGTCGATATAGCCGACAGGCGTGACGCAGACCGGGCAGCCCGGTCCGGAGATGACGTCGATCTGGGGCGGCAGTATCTGTCGGATGCCCTGGCGGAAGATTTCATGGGTGTGGGTCCCGCAGACTTCCATAATGCGGATTTTTGGCCCGTCATAACTGCGGATGATATCCAGGGCCGTCCGTTTCTTTGCTTCTGCCATCAGTCCAGGTCCTCCAGGATATCATCCGTTTCGTCGGCATCATTATCGGTAATCTTGGCGATTGCCATGCCGGCGTGGACCATGACGTAGTCGCCAGGGTCGAGTTCATCAATAAGGGCGGCCGATACTTCCCGTTTGGCACCAGAAGCATCGACGAGAGCCATCCCATTCTGTATTTTCATAACACGTGCCGGTAAACCTACACACATGATAATTCCTCCTTTATGTATAAATAGTTAATTTCGTTCATCGAATGACGGGCAACCTCTCAGACCGCCTGCGGCGGCCAGCTCCCCTATTAGGGGAGCCTTGCGACCTGCGAACTGCGACCTGCGGCCTGCGAATACATGTACGACGTCATCACCATCAGTCCGGGCGGGCAACCTCTCAGACCGCCTGCGGCGGCCAGCTCCCCTATCAGGGGAGCCTTGCGACCTGCGGCCTGCGGGCCGCCTTGCAGGCGGCCCCTACATATACGCGGCATAGACCGCTTGTCCCAGGGCGATGCCGCCGTCGTTGGGCGGGACCGTACTGTGTCTGAGGACGGTGAAGCCCAGCTGCTGCAAGGTCTGGTCGCAAAGGCGCAGGAGCAGGCGGTTCTGGAAGACGCCGCCGCTCAGGGCTGCCGTAGTCAGTCCCGTTTCCTCGCGGACAGCCAGGCAGGCGCCGGCAATCATGGCGGCCAGTCCCTGATGAAATTCATAGGCCAGGCAGCCAGCCGCTTCCCCGGCCAGGCGGCCTTCCAGGATTTGGCGGACCAGAGCGCCTGTCGGCAGGAGCAGCCGGTCCTGCCCATGGAGGGGCGCCATCGGCGCCACGCCCGCTGCGGGATGGTCTTTTTCCCAGGCTTCCGCCGCAAACTGGAGGGCCATCGAAGCCTGGCCTTCAAAAGTCGAAGCCCGGCAAATCCCCAAGATGGCACTGATACCGTCAAAGAGGCGGCCGGCACTGGTCGACAAGACACTGTTGACCTGCTGGTCGGCCAGAAAGAACTGGGCCTGCCGTTCCGCTTCACTGCAAAGGTGCAGGGCCTCAATCATGGCCGCAGCCTGGCTGCGGTCCTTCTGCAGGCTGTCGATGAGGCTGACGGCAATGCGCCAGCCTTCACGGGCGGATGCATCGCCGCCGCGCTGCCAGAAGGGCTGGATGGACGCGGCCCGCTGAAAATCGTGGACGTCGCTGACCAGGACTTCGCCACCCCAGATGGTCCCGTCTGTCCCGTAACCGGTACCGTCAAAGGCTACGCCGATGACAGGCTCTTCCCAGTCGTTTTCAGCCATGCAGGACAGGATATGGGCATAGTGATGCTGGACGGGAAGGACGGGCAGGCCCAGTTCGTGGGCTACAGCCGTCGTATTATAGCGCGGGTGCAAATCGCAGGCGACGACAGACGGATGCGCTTCCAGGAGCGTCGTCATCCGCCGGATGGACTGGCGCAGGGCTTCAACAGTCCGTATATCGGCCATGTCGCCGATGTACGGCGAAGGATAGAACAGGTGATTGCGGCCGATACAGAAACAGTTCTTCAGTTCCCCGCCGATAGCCAGGACATCTTTCCCACTCCCCTTTCCATAGAAGAAAGGCAGCGGCGCATAGCCCCGGGAGCGGCGTATCATATAGGGCCTGCCATCATACCAGTCCATGACCGAATCATCGGCCCGCAGGCGGATGCGGCGGTTGTGGCTCAAGATGAGGTCGCAGAGGCCGGATAATTCCTTCCGCGCTTCTTCGTCATCGTGACAGATAGGCGCACCGGATTCGTTGGCACTGGTCATGACCAGGGCATCGGGCACGACGAGGCCATCGTCATAGGTGAAGAGCAGGAGATGGAGCGGCGTATACGGCAGCATGACGCCGACAGACGGATTACCCGGCGCAATGGATGGCGCCAGGGTCTGACTGCTTTTCTTGGGCAGTAAGAGAATCGGCTTCTGGTGCCCATCGAGGACTTTTTCTGTCCCGGCGGGGACGACGCATTGGCGGCGGACGGCGTCGAGGTCCTTCATCATGACGGCAAAGGGCTTCACAGGCCGCCGCTTGCGCTGCCGCAGGGTCTGGACAGCCTGTTCATTGCGGGCATCACAGCAGAGGTGGAAGCCGCCGATACCCTTGACGGCGATGATTTTCCCATCGACAATAGCCTGTCTGGCGGCGATGATAGCCTGGCGGCGCCGTTCGGGCCGGTCCAGGAGATAGACTTCCGGACCGCAGTCGTTGCAGCAGACCGGCTGGGCATCGTAACGCCGCGTTTCGGCGTGGGTATATTCATATTCGCACTGGGGACACATGGGGAATTCGCCCATACTCGTCCGTTCGCGGTCATACGGCATGGCATCGAGGATGGTCAGCCGCGGGCCGCAGGCCGTACAATTGATGAAGGGATGGAGATAACGGCGGTTGGTCTTATCGAAGAGTTCCTGCTTGCAGGCGTCACAGATAGCGATGTCCGGCGACACGAAGATGTCCCCTTTTTCTTTCGCACTTTCAACGATGGAAAAGGCATCATACGGCGGCCTGTCTTCGGTCGTCGTGACGACCTTCAGGATAGCCGACCGCTCGGGAGCCTGGCCTTCCAAATCGTCGCGGAAGGCAGCCAGCGCCGATGGAGAGCCTTGGGCCAGGATTTCCACGTAAGAGCCCTTATTGCAGACGGTCCCGCAGAGGCCATGAGCCGCTGCGATGCGGCTGACAAAAGGCCGGAAACCGACGCCTTGGACGATGCCGAAGACACAAATCCGTTCTGTACGCATCTTATCCCCTCCCGGATACGGCAAAATGCGGAAAATCGACGTACTGGCCGTGGAAGTTCGGCAAAGCCCGGCGGAAATAAGCATCGCCGAGAATGATATCGAACTGGTCGTTATCGGCCAGGCGGCGCAGGTCGTCTTCTTCACGGAGCTGGATATGATCCGTTGCCGGCTGTCCAGGGAGCCCCATGAACCACGAAGCCGTCGTCACATAAGCAGCTCCTGCTTCTTCGGCCATCGCCGCCATAGCCGAGGCGGCCACGTGCTGATGGATGATGAGGACGTTCTTGCCAGAAAAGAGATTGTCGTCGAAATCGACGACGGCATCGAGGCCGAAGTAATGGAGCTCATAAGGCGTGCCGAAGGTCTTCTTCAGATATTGGGCGGCTTTCAGGCCGGCCGGTGATACGACCAGGTTGAGGGACGCCTTGCCGGCTTTGCGGTAATCGTCGATTTCATCGAATAAGAGGATCTGCTGCCAGCCGTCTTCGACCAGGGACTGGCTAATCCATTCAATATCGCCGGGATGCATCAGTTCCAGCGGGACGGCGCCGAGGACACCGACCGTATCGGCTTCGGCCTGCTGCGCCGGGTCGGCCAGGGCTGGGAACAGGGCATCGTAAGCTTTTTCCATGCCCTTGTCGTAGTGATCCATGCCCGTCGTATCGACAGTGATGACCGGTATGGACAGTTTCTTTTCGGCCATATGCTTCAAGGCCTTATAGTCCGTACCGATGACCGACGGGACCGGCGTACCGACGATAGCTGCAAAGTCGGCGTCGATTGTTTCAGCAGCCTGGCAGAGTTTGTCGACCAGACGGTCATCGCGGCCGAGGATGGCGTCCATATCGCGCAGGCCGGCACTGAAGACGGCGCTCTTCTTGCCGCTGAACCAGCGCGGTTCATCGAAGCCGCAGATATTGCCGGCACAGCCGCCGGCGTCACAGATGACGACGATGCCGTTCAGTCCGTAGAGGACGGCAGCCGCGCCGGAATCGTCCGGTGCAAAGGGTGAAATATATTTCCATAAACCTTTCATGGATGTTTCCTTTCCAACAAAGCCTGATCCAGTCCCTGTAACAGGGAAATGACTCCGGCATAGCCGAAGGGCTGGATATCTTCATCCCAAGCGAGATGAGCGGCCTGTTCATGATAATATGCGGCATCTTTGCCAATAGTGACGTCGACAGGATGGTCCTGTCCCCGGTAATAGAGCATGGACGGCGACAAGTTGGAGTATACCTGGGTATCCGGGCTCAGCTGGGCCAGGTGGCGGAGATAGACGAAATCGTCGGGTCCCAGATTAGCGTAGATTTCGCGGATGACGAAACCGTAGCGAGTCAGGGCCAGGGCCATTTCAAAGGCATTGCCGTTCTGCATCTCGCCGATGGCGACGGTCGTTCCGCTGTATGTCTCCCGCACCTCCTGGACGACGGCCTGGGCCCGTTCATGCCACGAACTGTCATCGATTTCCGTTCCCAGTACCTGTGCCAGGGCCTGATACTGTTTATGGATCTGAGCGACCTGGTAGAGCCGGGTCAGTTCGATACTGGGAATACCCAGGCGCTTTTCCATATCCTGGGCAGCCAGGCGCGATTCCGGGTTGAGGACCAAATTAACATTGGCCTGGGACATGGCCTTATAGGCCGCAAAGTCGGAACAACGGGAAATCTCATTGATCTGGTTGAAGCCGACGCCTTTCAGGATGGCGTACAGCTCACAGTCGTCCTGCAAGGGCGCGAAATAACCTAAGAGATTGATTGTCCGGCGGCGGCGCGGCTGTTTTTCCAGCAGCGAGTAAATGGCCCGGCGGACGTCGACCATCGGCGGTTTGCGCCCTTCTCGTGTCAAAGCGTACATATAACAGGGCACGACGGGCAGGCCCGCTTCCTTTTCAGCTTTGCGGCAGACCCGTTCCATATCGGTCCCCAGCAGGGCGTCGACACAGGTCATGCAGATCATGACGACCGACGGCTTTTCCGCCAGGCTGTCGACGACTTCACAGACGGCTTGAGGTATTTTTTTCAGATGGCGGCCCGTGACGATGTCCGTTTCATCCATGATGTAGAAGAAGAAACGGTCGCTGTAGCCTCCCATCTCACTGAGGATGGTCGTATTGCGGCCACAGCATCCCGGCCCGACCAGGAGCATGACCGATCCGGGAATGGACAGGCCTGCCCGCTTGACACCGAAGCCCTGGGCCCCAGGCGAGTTAAAAGCCAGGGCAGCCGGCGAATTATAGATGAGGTGCGTCGACGTAATAAGTTCAGCCGGGATATCATCGCGGCCGCGCGCCACTAAGTCCTTCACGGTAATAGCATAAGGTTTTCGTTCTGTCATAATCATTCCTTGTCTTGTAATAATTTTTGAGCCAAATCGAGGAAGATACGGCTGATAGGCAGGTCTGGGTCGCCTTCGATGACGGTCTGGCCCAGATCTTCATAACGGTTGATATCGTCGCTGCGGGGAATATCGCCGACGATGGAAAGGTGGGCTTTTTCCGCAAAGGCCCGGACCTTCGCTTCTTCGTCAGGGACGTTGCGGCGGTTCAGGATGATACCCCGGACTTTGGCATAGCTGCGGTCGGCAAAATTCGCCACGGCCGTACTGATGTTGTTGGCTGCATAAAGGGCCATTTTTTCGCCCGACGTGACGATGAGGACCTGTTCCGCATAGCCTTCGCGGATAGGTGCTGCAAAGCCGCCGCAGACGACGTCACCGAGGACATCGTACAACACGACGTCAGGAGCGTATTGTTCAAAGAGGCCTAAATCCTCTAACAGAGAAAAGGTGGCGATGATGCCCCGGCCGGCACAGCCCAGGCCCGGCGTAGGACCGCCCGTTTCGATACAGAGAACGCCGCCATAGCCGATGCGGGAAATATCCTCGATTCGTTCCGGGTCTTCATCGTGTTCCCGCAGGTAATTCATGACCGGCTGGACGGGGTGGCCGCCGAGCAGGTTGAACGTCGAATCGGCCTTGGGGTCACAGCCGATCTGGATAACTTTTTTGCCTAAATAGGCGAAGGCAGCGGCCAGATTACTGGTCATCGTCGATTTCCCGATGCCGCCCTTACCATAAATCGCAATTTTCAGCATACGCGCCTCCTACTGCGGCATAGGCGGGTAAATCGTCTTGGTGCTGACTTCCGGGAGCATCCCTAATTTCCCCGACAAGGCACTGATAACATCCTGCGGAGCATCGACGATGAGACTGATGACGTTGATATCCTTGTCCTTATAAGGGACACCCATGCGGCCGACGACGTACTGGCCATATTCATGCAGGATTTCATTCAATTTAGCTGATTCTTGGCGATTGCCTACGATGATACCGATTAAAGCGACTCTCGTTTCCATATTCGTACCTCCTAAAGAAAAAGGCGCTGCCTATGAAGACAGCGCCTTTTGAGTTTTTAGTTTGCAGTTTCAAACTTTATACTACAGACTATAATCAAAAGGGACCGTGCATAGCGGCAAAAGCATGCGACAGTCCCTTCGGATAATAGTGCTTTCGCCTCGTCTGCGCAGTCAAATCTTTGCAGAGGAGCACGGCTGCTTCATAGATGAAGTTTTCCGTCAGGCAACCCTTACGGAGCACTTATTTACCCTATTATTATAACAGATTTAGTCTAATTTGGCGAACAAATTACTCATTTTTCCCCGCTAAGAAAGCGTGGTATTTTTCATTGAACGTAGCCTTGTTCAACTCTTTTTCCCAGCAGGCGACGACAACCGTAGCCATGCAGTTGCCACAGACGTTGCAGATCGTGCGGATCATGTCGAGGAGCCGGTCGATGCCGAGCAGGATGGCGACACCTTCTGTCGGCAGATTAAAGGCCGCTGCCGTCGCGGCGACGACGATGATGCCGGCACCGGGAACGCCGGCAATGCCCTTAGTGGACAACATGAGCGTGACCATGACCAGCAGCTGTTGTTCAATGGGCATCTGGATGCCGTAGAGCTGGGCAATGAATAAGATACCGGCCGAACTGTACAGCGTCGAACCGTCGAGGTTAAAGGAATAGCCCGTCGGCATGACGAAGGTGACGATTGTCTTGGGGACGCCCAATTCTTCCAGGCGCTTCATGGCACCGGGCAGGGCCGCTTCACTGCTGGCCGTCGAGAAAGCCAGGAAGAGGATGTCCTTCAAGGCACGGATGACGTGGAAGAAATTGATACCCGTAAAGACGCTGGCAATGAGAGCGACGACGCAGATGAACAGTGCCGTAGCGCCGGCGACGGACAAGATGAGTTTGCCCAAGGGAATGAGCATGGCAATGCCATAACTGCCGACGGTATAGGCAATCATGGCAAAGACACCGATAGGCGCGAAGTGCATGACGTAGCCCGTGACTTTAAACATGGCTTCAGCCACACTCTGGCAGATATCGACGATGGTTTCACCTTTCCCGCCGATATGAGCGACGGCGACGCCAAAGAAGCAGGCAAAAAAGATAATCTGCAACATATCCTGCCGGGCCATGGCATCGACGATATTGGTCGGGATGATGTGGACGGCGTAGTCGACGAGGTCGACACTGTGCTGGCTGGCAGCGGCAGCATTGGAAGCATTGGCAGCTGACGCCGATAAGGTGACGCCAACGCCGGGTTCTGCGATGTTCATGAACAGCAGGCCGATGGCCAGGGCAATGGTCGTAGCGAACTCGAACCAAATGATGGCCTTGCCGCCTAAGCGGCCGAGCTTTTTAAAATCGCCTGTGCCGGCAATGCCCATGACCAGGGTACTGAAGATGAGGGGGACGACGATCATCTTGATCATGCGCAGGAAGGCATCACCGAAAGGTTTCAGCTTATCGCCGAAATCGGGAAACAAATAACCGACCAGGGCACCGAGGGCCAGGCCGATCAAAATTTGGGAACTCAAGCCAATTTTTCTTTTCAAGGCTGTATCTCCTTTTCTCTGGTAATAAAAAAACAGCAGATAAATAAAATTGTATGCTATTTTCGCCAAATACACAAGGTTTTGTACGTATCTTTTCGTCACAAAAAGATAACTTCTTGACACAGCGGGTACAGCCTCTTATAGTATAGTAAAAAGAAGAACAGGAGTTGAGCGTATGATTTGTCCTAAATGCGGTACGGAACTGCGCGATGGCGTCCTCATGTGCCCGATTTGCGGCACCAAACAGGAAGTGCCGCCGCCAGTTCCCCCTAAAAACATACAAAATAACCCGAAAATCTTTACCAAGACCCGGGTTATTAGTGTCATCATCATTGCAGCCTTTATCATCATCGGCTTGTGCAAGGTGTTCTTATTCAAATGATTTTAGATTCGGGAAATGACAGCATCGTCGTCAATGAAAATGCCGTTGTTTCCCATATCACCGGAAAAACGGTCTGTTTCCACTGCGGCCTGGATTCCCATAAGGGTATTGCGGAAATGGAGTGTCCCTCGACTATAACGGTCTCCATCAGCACCATTAAAACCGTCGATATCGGCGCGTTCTAATAACATCTGGCGCGTATCTTCCGATAAGTCGCCCCATCTCATTCCCAACAAGGTCCGTGAAAGCATAACCATCCATCCTTTCGTTTAAATTTGACAAAGAGTAAAAAAAGAGCAAGGGCAGAGTGTGTACTCGTAAGACATCTTTGTCCTTGCTTTTATTCTTTGTATCCATTATATATTTCACAATAAGAAAAGTCAATCCGTTATGTGAAAAATAATGTGCCATTCGCAGGCCGCAGTTCGCAGTTCGCTGTCAGCGGTTAGCAGTTAGCAGTTAGCCATCGCAGTCCAGCGGACTGCTCCGTAGGGGCTTGCACGTGGCAAGCCCGCTATGACTATGTGAGCATAACGTATGCTTG
>NZ_JBHYRR010000025.1:0-49365 GCF_047974155.1 Megasphaera jansseni
TATCCTGATTTCAGGAGGAAACTTAAACAGCAACCTTCTCAAGAATCTCCCGCTTCTATAAGCGGGAGAGGTTCAATTATTCAGGAAAATAGTAAATTTTGTTCTTTTTTCGGGAAGAAAAGTTGACTGTAAGTGCCCCCTTTCCCTGTGCTATAGTAAAGGCACAGACGAGCTGGAAACAGGGAATCTCCCGATACAGCTAAGACAATATACAGCTAACCACTTAAAGAAAGGATGTCTTCACGATGAAAAAATTTGCAGGAAAAGTAGTATTAGTCACCGGTGCCGGCCATGGCATCGGCAAACAGATTGCCCTTCAATTTGCCCAGGAAGGGGCCAACACGGTCATCGTCGACTACAATGAAGAAACAGGCAGCCAGACCGCCGCTGAATTGACAAAAGGCTATGAAAAATCCCTTTTCGTCAAAGCAGACGTATCCAGCCTGGAAGCCATGAAAAACGTCCGGGAAAAAGTATTTGAAACCTTCGGCCGCATCGATACGCTGGTCCTGGATGCGGGCATCGCCATTAAACATAAATTCGGCGACATCAGCCTCGATGAATGGCACAAGACCATGTCCATCAACCTCGACGGCTTGTTTACGACCGTCCAGGCCTTCTACAACGATTTCCTCACCAACAAAGGCAGCATCGTTTACATCAGCTCCGGTTCGGCCCTGTCCGGTACCGGCGGCAGTGTCGCTTACGCTTCCTCGAAAGCAGCTGGTGAAGGCATGATCCGCGGCCTGGCTAAAGAATTAGGGCCCCTGGGTGTCAATGTAAACGCCATTGCGCCGCGCCTCATCGATACCGGTGCCATGATGCGCGTCAATTATCCGACCCAGGCCGACCTCGATGCCGTCCTGCAAAAGATTCCGGTCCGCCGCTTCGGCAACGTCCGCGATGTAGCTAACCTGGCTGTCTTCCTGGCTGACAAGGAAAACTCCTATATCCAGGGCCAGACCATTCTCGTCGATGGCGGACGCACTATCGCCTAAGGCTATTATCATCGAAAAGGGCCGCAAATTGACAAATCTTCACTAAAAACTACAAACGGCAAACTTAATACTCAAAAAGGCGCTGTCCTCATGCGACAGCGCCTTTTTTGACATTGACTCCAGTTTCACTTTTTAGTAAAATATTATGATAGTTCTGCGCATAACAAAATAACCGCCCGTAGCTCCCAACTATAGCGGTTATTTCATTATACCTATTATATTGGGCATAACCGTTTGCCGTGTAATGCCCTTTCTGTTTTTATTATAGTAATAAAAGGTAATTTCGTCAATATAAACTGGAGGAATAACATGCAACATAAAACATATAAAGCAGCGATTTTTGACATGGACGGTACCGTCCTCAACACCCTGGACGACCTGACCCATGCCTTGAACCATACCTTAGCCGCCACCGGACATGACCATACCTATGGCATAGCTCAGGTCCGCCAGTTTTTTGGCAGCGGCGTACAAGTCGCCATTACCCGCGCCTTAGCCATTGAAAACGGGATTGCCCCCTATGAGCAGCTGGAATACGTCGGCCAGCCCGACGATACGATCACGCCGCGCGTCGACGCCCAGGAAGTCAGCCGCATCCAGGACATCTTCCGTCCCTACTATGCCGCCCACTGCGCCATCCAGACGGGCGAATACACCGGCATCAGCCCACTGCTCCGCCAGCTCCGGGCCCAGGGCATCTTGGCCGCTGTCGTTTCCAACAAGCCCGATTTGGCCGTACAGAAACTGACTGCCGACTATTTCCAGGGCTTGTTCGACCTTTCCCTGGGCGAACAGCCCCAGATACGGCGAAAGCCTGCGCCGGACATGGTGCACAAAGCCTTGAAAGACTTAGCCCTCACGCCGGAACAGGCCGTTTACATCGGAGATTCCGAAATCGACATCCAAACCGCTCAAAATGCAGGCCTGGACTGCCTCAGCGTCACCTGGGGCTTCCGTTCCAAAACCTTCCTGAAAGCCCACGGTGCCCGCTTCCTCGTCGATACGCCAGAAGAAATCGCTGCTTTTTTCTGAAATCTAAATCTTATTCTCCATCCGGTACGAACCAAAGACCATTATTGTTTTTCTTCATATATTCTTTGAATTCGTCGGAATGATAAGCATCGGCAATATCTTTAACCCACTGTGCATCTTTATCTTTGTCCTGGACGACGAGCTGTAACAGGAGATGCGGTAAAATATCTTCTTTAGCTAAAGCCGTCTGAGGATCAATTTTAGCATTGTAAATGATAGCACCAGTGATGACGATGTAACTGAAATCACTGCGTACAGACGGAATCGTCAAAGATTTCATTTCTGTAAATTTCAAGTGATGCGGATTTTCTACGATATCCTGCTGAGTAACTGTCGACAAATCCTTATTCGGGTCCAATTTAATCCAGCCGATTTTCTGGAGCAGCGCATAAGCGCGGGCTGTATTAGAAGCATCGTTCGGAACGGCAATCGTATCGCCATCGGCTACCTGATCTAAAGAAGTCTTAGAGCCGGGGAAAATACCGGCCGGTACGGTCGGAATCGGAGTTATCGCTGCTAAATGACCATTTTGTTTCTGGTTAAAATTTTCCATATAAGCTGTATGCTGTTCAACATTGAAGTCTACTTCCCCTTCATTTAAAGCTACATCAGCCTGCAATAAATCAGACATGTCCTTACCGGTAACTTTATAACCTTTCTTTTCCAAAATCGGCTTAATGCCTTTTTCAAAGAGGTCAGAATATGGACCTTGCGATTTACTGTACGTCAGCTCTTTCTTATTCGCACTCGATGAACTGCTGTTATCACTGCCACATCCAGCAAGGAAAGCTGCCCCCATGATGACGGCCATTGCCATGACACCAAATTTTTTCCATGTTTTCCATTTCATATGAATACCCCCTAAATAAACATCCCTATATATACGTAGACTTGTGCAACCTTAATGATTGCGCGTCTTATAGGCAAAATGATTACCAATGGATTGAATGATTTGTACAAAAATAACTAAGATGACGACTGTAAAGAACATAAGCGGCGTATTCAATCGTTCATAGCCATAGGTCAAAGCTAAGTCACCGACACCACCAGCCCCGATGACACCCGCCATGGCCGTCGCTCCGATAAGGCCTATAGTCCCAGTCGTAATCGATAAAATAAGAGAACTTTTCGCTTCGGGAAGCAGAAAATACCAAACGATTTCAAAATAAGAAGCTCCCATAGACTGCGCTGCTTCCACGATTCCCTTGCTGACTTCCAAAATGGAATTTTCAAAAAGCCGGGTTAAGTAAGGCGCAATGAAAATGACCAGCGGAACTAAAGCCGCTGTCGTCCCAATACGAGTCCCAACAATCATTTTAGTCAATGGCAAAATAAAGACCATCAGGATAATAAACGGGATACTGCGAATAATGTTTATGACCGTATTGAGGACTGTAAACACATATTTATTTTTCAAAATGCCGTCCGCATTGGTCAATACCAGGACAACGGACATAATAATGGCTAAAATCGTACCTAAAAACAGGGATACGAAAACCATATACACAGTCTGTTCGGCTGCCAAGATAATCTGCGCCATAGGTACACCTAAATCAATCATCACAACTCAACCTCCTGCCACTGAACATGCTGTTCATCAATGTATTGAATGACTTGGGAAATTTCTTCATCAGTCCCCACAATCTGAAGAATGAAGATGCCAAGGATCGTTTTTTGTAGTTCATTGACCGATGCAAAAAGAATATTCGTCTGTACAGAAAACTTCTTATTGATATGATACATGAGATGGTCTGTTGCATTATCTCCCAGAAAACGAAGTTTCAAGATTTTGTAGTTATCCTTTTCTTCATGAATCTTGGCAACGACGGACGGTGGAATCTGGTCAGGAATAACTGTACGAACGAATTTTTTGGTCATATCCTGCTGAGGATTGCTGAAGACCTCAAGAACAGACCCCTGTTCGACGACTTTGCCGTGTTCCATAACGGCAACGCGGTTGCACAGACGCTGGATGACCTGTATTTCATGCGTGACAATAAGCATGGTAATGTTTAACTCTTTATGAATCCGTTCCAGGAGTTGCAGAATGGATTCTGTCGTTTCCGGGTCCAGTGCACTTGTCGCTTCATCGCACAAGAGGATTGACGGGTCCGTGGCCAGGGCACGGGCAATACCAACACGCTGCTTCTGCCCGCCGGAGAGCTGCCCCGGGTAGGCATCGGCTTTATCTGCTAAATTGACATACTTCAAAAGTTCCATGACTTTCTTGTTCATCGTTTCTTTATCCGCTTTATTCAGCCGCAACGGAATAGCTACATTATCAAAGACCGTTCGGGAGTCCAAGAGATTGAATTGCTGGAAAACCATACCGATAGATTTGCGAAGTTTACGCATTTCATTATGAGAAATCTTACTCAGGTCCTGGCCATTGATTTCAACATGCCCTTCTGTTGGCATTTCCAGTCCATTAACCATCCGCAATAACGTTGATTTGCCGGCACCACTAAAGCCGATAACGCCAAACATATCTCCGTCTTCGATAGTCAATGATACATGCTGTAACGCCTGCGTAGTAACACCTTTGCTTTTAAAGGTCTTACTGACGTCTTTAAATTGAATCATTTCTTACTGCTCCCTTCCTGCTGAATCTGGTCTATCGCCTGACAAGCTAATTCAGCCATATATTGTGAAGCTGGATATAATGCAGCTGGGTCGACTTTAAACTTTGCATTGTGATTCGGATAAGAATGGCCGGTTCCGACAAAAACGAAATACCCAGGAACTTTGTCATAATAAAAGGCAAAATCTTCCCCGCCTAAAGACGGAGCCATCGGTTGTTTATCAAAGCCCTGTCTATCCGCTACTTCGCGAGCTAAAACTCCCCAATGAACATCATTAATCAACGCCGGCGGCCCTGGAATCCATCGAACATCTGCACTGGCTCCATAAGCAGCCGCTGTTGAAGATGCCAAGGCTTCAATCCGGTTGCGGATGGTCATCCGCCCCTCTTTGCTCATGCTCCGGGTGGTACCTTCAACAAAAGTTTCGTCTGGAATGACATTCCAGTTATGACCACCTTCAATATGAGTGACACTGACTAAAGTGGCGGCGAAAGGATCCATATTCCGGCTGACTACAGTTTGGACAGCACCGACAAAAGCAGATGCCGTTACAATGGGATCAACCCCTTTATCCGGATGAGCTGCGTGAACGCCTTTACCATGAAAAGTAATACGAAAAGCATCGACAGCCGCCATGGCCGGGCCATCGAGGATACCCATTTGGCCAACATCGAGAAGTGGAGTGCAGTGCATCCCAAAAATCGCGTCAACATCATCAATAATGCCGGTTTCAATGATTTTCAAGGCCCCACTTGGCCCTTCTTCCCCAGGCTGAAAGATAATACGGACAGTTCCCTGTATATCTTTTTCCCGTTCTTTTAACAAATAAGCGGCACCTAAAACAGAGGCTGTATGGAAATCATGGCCACAAGCATGCATGCATCCTGGATGTTCGGATGGATACGGTACATCGGCTTCTTCTGTAACAGGCAATGCATCGATATCACATCGAATCGCTACAATAGGATGCTTTCCCGTTCCGACTTCTGCAACTACGCCGGTCTCCAAAGGAAGATTCAGAATATGAAGGCCACCTTTTTGTAAATCTTGGCGGATTCGTTTCGTCGTCTCTATTTCTTTAAAAGATAATTCTGGATGACGATGGAACCATTGAAATTCATCATGAATATATTGCTCTATGTTTTGCATCATAACGTACCCCCTCTTTCTCAGCTCCTGTATATCCCTATCCGAATATACAAAAAGACCACCATCCCTATGACAGAGACGGTGGCCCGTGGTTCCACTCTGTTTACAGCCAAAGCTGTATCTCATGACCGTGTAACGCCGGTTAGACGCAGCTGCATACTTAAAATTCCGCAGCTATGCAACCAAAGGCATTCCATCCTGTTTCCTAATGATGCAGGCTTTCAGCCCCAGGCCTGCACTCTCTGACACTGTACACAGGTGTACTTGTTTTGGTTATCGCATTTCTCAATGTTTACGCCTATGGTACTATCTAAAAGGCTACTTGTCAAGTATAGTTTTCTTTTTTATATTTTTTCTCGTAAATTCAAAAAAAATGAATACTTTGTGATTTTTGCTGCCATCTCCCGATAGATACAGCGGGTATGGTATAATAGAGGCAGAATGATTACGTAGGTGAGGTGCGGATATGTCGACGGAAAAACGGATTTTTTACTCCATTTGCCTGATCAGTTTTGTCGGGCCCTTTCTTTCTACGTCCATCAATATTGCCATTCCCGTCATGGCCGGTCAGTTCGGTGTCACGCCGGACCGCATGAGCTGGGTCGTGACGATTTTCCTGATGACGACAGCGGCCTTTCTTCTGCCTTTGGGCAAAGTGTCCGACGTCCACGGCAGGCGGCGGACGTATTCTATTTCCCTGGTAGTCTTTGCCATGGCTACGGCAGCGGCGGCCTTTGCCCAGACCCTGACCGGCCTCATCGTCTTGCGGGCCATCCAGGGCATCGCCTTGTCCGGCGTCTATGTATCCTATATGCCTCTGCTCCTGGCGACGACAGATGAAGCCCATCAAGGTCATATTCTCGGCCGGGCCGTAGCCTTGACTTATCTCGGCCTGTCCCTGGGGCCGGTCATCGGCGGGGCCCTGACCCAGTTCGTCGGCTGGCGCTGCATCTTTCTCCTGTCGGCCCTGGCCATCGTCCTGTCTTACGCCTTCATCCGGCCCATCAAAGAAGAATGGTATGCCAACGGCGCGCCTTTCGTCAACCTGGTCAGTACGGCTTTGTCCGTCGCTGGCATCCTCTGTGCGCTGTACGGCTTATCGTCTTTTGAGGATTACAGCGCCTTTTTCTGGGCCGGCCTGGTCCTGCTGGCAGCCTTTGTCATCCACGAAGGGAAATCCTTCCATCCCCTGCTGCCGCTCTACTTGTTCCGTAACCTGACATTTTCCATGTCCAATCTGGCCGCCCTCATCCAGTACAGTGCCACCTATGCCGTTTCCTTTCTGTTATCCCTCTATTTTCAGGTCATCCTCGGCCTGGCGCCGGCTGTTTCCGGGGCCATTCTCCTGGTCCAGCCGATCATCATGGCCTTCCTGTCGCCCCGGGCCGGCGACCTTTCCGATAAATACGGCCCGCGGGGCATCGCCTCTATCGGCCTTCTGCTGACGGCCCTGGGGCTGACGGCATTCGCCTTGTTCCCGCACATCCCCGTCAGCGGCGCCGCTGTCTTCCTGGTCTTCATCGGCCTGGGCGCAGCCCTCTTCGGTGCGCCCAACAACAGCGCCATCATGGGGTCCGTCAAAAAGATGCATCACGGCATCGCTTCGAGCATCCTGGCCTTATCGCGCAACCTCGGCCAGGCCCTGAGCATGGCTGTCGTCACTTTCATTATGACGACAGAAACGGCCAATCAGCCGTCCTATACGGATGGCATCCTGGCGGCCTTACATGCATCATTTGCCATCTTAGCCGCTCTCTGTTTCCTTGCCGTCGCGGCCTCGCTGGCCCGTGGCAATAGTCAAAAAAAAGCTTGATTCAGGAGGTATTTCCATGAAAAAACAACTCATCGCAGCCGTTACGGTTGCATCGCTCCTCGGTTTTGCCGGCGGTACAGCCGTCCAGGCCTTCAACCTCGGTTCCATCTTAAAAGTCGGCGGCATTTCCGTCCTCGTCTCTAAGTACGGCGATTCCATCAACGATTTCCTCAACAAACTGCTCATGAAGAACGGTGTCGGCACGGATTATGCCACTAAGGTCGTCCCCATCGTCAGCGTCGGCACGGGTAAATATATCGGTGCTGTCCAGGTCATCGGCCCGTCGGCACAGGTCGAAAAAGTCAAGGCCGTTGCCCAGCTGGAAGGCGAATTCAACGGCATCGCCCGCGCCAATGCCCTCATCCCTATGGCTACGACGGACGTCAGCAATCTCAACCGCGTCCAGGGTGTCGGCGTATCGGCGACTATTGATTTCAAATTCTGATGCCTTCCCTAAGCGATGAGAGCATGGTAAAATAAGACAACATAATTTTATAAGGAGGCCCTTTGCTTGAAAACTTATCAGCCCATTACGGCAGAAATCATTGAAAAATTAAAGGCTATCA
Source organism: Megasphaera jansseni (assembly GCF_047974155.1). Taxonomy (NCBI): domain Bacteria; kingdom Bacillati; phylum Bacillota; class Negativicutes; order Veillonellales; family Veillonellaceae; genus Megasphaera; species Megasphaera jansseni. The sequence goes on from NZ_JBHYRR010000025.1 coordinate 8,141, forward strand.
CCGGTCCGACTTATGTCAAGACCGATAAAGACCTGCTCTTACAGTATCAGACAGACTATGAAACCAATCCGGCCATGTTCCACCTTCCGGAAGCAGCCGTATCCCCGGCCAACGCCCAGGAAATCTCGGACATCGTCAAATTGGCCAATGAATACGACTTCCCCATTACCGTCCGCAGCGGCGGCACCAGCCTGGCCGATGGCGCCATCCCAGTCTGTGGCGGCCTGGTCCTCTGCATGGACCGCCTCAACAAGATCATCGAACTGAATGAAGAAGGCATGTACATGACCGTCGAAGCCGGTGTCCGCACGGTAGACTTGCAGAACGCCGCCAAGAAAGTCGGCCTCATGTATGCCGGCGACCCGTCCAGCGCAGAAAGCTGCCTCATCGGCGGTAACCTGGCTACCAATGCCGGCGGCCTGCGCGCCGTCCGCTACGGCGTCACCCGCGACCAGGTCTATTGCCTGGAAATCGTCACGCCGACTGGCGACATCGTCGAATGTGGCCGCATCCTCAAGAAATGCTCTACCGGCTATGACCTGGAACAGCTCATCATCGGTAGTGAAGGGACGCTGGGCATCATCACCAAAGTCACGGTCAAACTCATCCCCCTGCCGCCGTACCGCTTCGACGTCCTGGCCATCTACACGGATCCGCGCCAGGCCCTGCATATGGTGCCGAAGCTGATGAAAGCCGGTATCGACCCGACCAGCGTCGAATACATGGACAATTCCTACGTCCGCGGCTGTGCTGACTACTGCCACTACAAAGACATGCCCCATTATGACGACGGCATTTACGTCATCATCACAGTCGAAACATTCCACGAAGATGAACTGGACACCAAGATGGATGCCGTCTGCACGATTTGTGAAGAATCGGGCGCTGCCGAAGTCCTGGAAGCCGATGACCGCGTCTGGAACATGCGCCGCAACTGCCAGACATCGGTTGAACTGCAGAGCAAGGTCTTCCTCACGGACGACGTCGTCGTACCGGTCCATAAAATCGCCGGGACCATTGAAAAAATCATGGACATCGGCAAGAACTATCCCTTTGAAGTCAAAATCAACGCCCATATCGGCGACGGCAACCTGCACATCGTCCTCTGCAAAATGGACATGAGCGACGAAGAATGGGAAAAGAACGTCGAAGAATTCCACCAGCAAGTCTATGCCTATGCCTACAGCGTCGGCGGCCGCCTGGCCGGTGAACACGGCATCGGCGCCAAGAAACTGAAATATATGGAACAATTCACGCCAAAAGGTGAACTGAAAATCATGAAGACCATCAAACGGGCCATGGACCCGAAAGACATCCTCAACCCGGGGAAAGTGATTGATGCGTAAAAAAAGGGCTTGTCGTCATGCGACAAGCCCTTTTTAAGTGGCTAGCAGTTAGTTGTTAGCGGATGGTTTTAAATTTGAAGGTTTTCTCTGCAAACTACAAACTCTGTGCTACAAACTATAAAGTAAACGGGGCATCACATGATGGCAGAAACCTTCGTGCGACAGCCTCTTTTTGAGTGGTTAGGGGCTAGGGGTTAGTAGGGGCGCCCACGTGGGGCGCCCGTTTACGCAAGTCGGTCACGGGATTCTTACACATCCCCGACTACAAACTACAAACTATTTCCCCCGCAAGAGCCGCATGGCCATGACGGCCATGATGACTAAGAGGGCCGTGACTAAGGCGAAGGAGGCGTAGAGGCTGAAGGCCCGGCCGATGAAGCCCAGTACGGCCGGTGCCAAGAGGATGCCGGCGTAACCGATGGTGCTGACGGCAGCTACGGCATCGGCGACGGGCATGTCTTTCTGCGTTCCCAGAAAAGAGTAGAAAATCGGCACGGTATTGGCACAGCCGACGCCGATGAGGACATATGAGGTAAACAAGAAAGGACCGCTTCCGATGAGCAGGATACCTAAAAATCCGGCAAAGGCAATTGGCAGAGAAAAGGCCAACAGCCGCCGTGGTCCTAAATGCATGGTCAGGGAATCTCCAGGCAGACGGGCCAGGAAGGCTGACGCCGTGAACAAGGTCAGACCCAGGCCGGATTGGGAAATGTCGATGCCTTTTTCCGTCGTCATGAAGACGCCGCTCCAATCGTTGATAGAACCTTCTACCAGGAAGGCAATGGTGCAGACCAGGCCGACGAGGATGATTTTCCCTTTCGGCAGGACCAGGGAAGCACCTTTACTGGATGCCTGCCGTTCCCCATGGAGGTGAGGGGCGAAGAAGCAGACACAGAGGACGATAAAGACGGCTCCGGCCAGCATGACGACTTTCCAGTAAAGTCCCAGATGGAGCAGAGCTGCAAAAAAAGCGGCACCGGCGAAATTCCCCAGGGACCACATGGCCTGAAGGCCCGACATGAGCCGTTTACGGACTTTCCGTTCAATGAAGATCCCGTTGATGTTGACGACGACGTCGAGCAGCCCCAGAGAGGATCCGAGGAGGACGGCCGTAATCAAGGCCGTCGCATAAACGGGCACATAGCAGAGGATGTTCAAGACGACGGCAATGGCCAGGCCGGCAACCGTCAAAGACCGGCGGCAGCCCAGACGACCGGCGATGGCCCCGGCCAGCATCATCATGATCAGGGCGCCTAAGCCCACGGCCAGCAGGAGGAAGCCCAGATGGTCGTCGGGAATCTGCAGCTGCCGCTTCAGGAAAGGAATGAGCGAAGCCCACGACGTAAAGCCGAAGCCGCCGAGGAAGTAAAAAGCTTTAGCGCTGTAAATCTGCCACAGGATATCTCGTTTATTCATCATTTTCTATCACCTCACACTAAAAAAAGCCGGACAAGAAACCACCCAGGGCTGCACCTTTATCGAAAGACGCGTTTACGTACGCATCCTTCCTCCAGTGCAGGACTGAAGTGACATCTTATCCGGCTTTATACTATACGAGCATAAGCCTCCGATGAGCGATATTATTATAACATAAAAAGAAAATTTCCTCAAGAATGACAATATTTCTTGACAGATTCCTTGAGAGATGATAATATGTACACCAACAACAAAACATTGTCTTTCATCAAGAGCAGTCGAGGGAATGGCCCGATGACGCTGCGGCAACCCCCTATCGGGATAGGTGCCAAGTCCAGCGGTGTATACCGGCAGATGAACGAATCGCAAATTGAGCCGTCATCTGTATGACGGCTTTTCTTTTTGACCGGCAAGCCCTTATGTTAGTAGAGATGCAGAAAGGAAATGATTACATGAACGCAACAGTAAAAAAACTCTTCGCCGCCGTCCTCATTACGACGACATGCCTCTTTGCCGCCGGCTGCGGTTCGTCTTCCAATTCCGGTGCTTCCGGTGACAAAAAAGAAATCAAAATGGGCGTCACTGCCGGTCCCCATGCTGAAGTCATGGAAGAAGTCGCAAAAGAAGCGGCTAAACAGGGTATCACCATCAAAATCGTCGAATTCAACGACTATGTACAGCCGAACAAAGCCCTGGCCGAAGGCGATCTGGACATGAACTCCATGCAGCATCAGCCGTACATGGATAATGTCGTCAAGAAACAGGGCCTGAAGATTACGTCCATCGGCAAGACCATCATCCTGCCCATGGCCGTCTATTCTCACAAATATAAAGACATCAAAGACGTCGCAGACGGTGCCAAAGTCACCATCCCGAACGACCCGACCAACGGAGCCCGCGCATTGCTCCTGCTCCAGCAGGCCGGCCTGATTAAATTGAAGAACGGCAACTCCGTCGACGCTTCGGTAACGGACATCACCGATAATCCCAAGAACCTCCAGTTCGTCGAACTCGATGCCGCTCAGATTCCCCGTTCCCTCGACGATACGGACCTGGCCTGCGTCAACACCAACTATGCCATCCCGGCTGGTTTGAACCCGCAGAAAGATTCGATCCTCGTCGAATCGAAAGATTCGCCGTATGCCAACGTCATGGCAGTCCGTCAGGGCGACGAAAACAACGAAACATACAAGAAAGTCTTAGAAATCTACCAGTCGGAACCGATCAAGAAATTCATCGAAGAACACTTCCAGGGAACCATCCTGCCGGCGTTTTAGCAGCTAGTGGCCAGTGGTTCGTGGCTAGGGGCTAGTGGCTAGTGGCTAGTGGTTCGTAGGGGCCGCCCAAAGGGCGGCCCGCCTGAATCCTCTTAAAAGGGCTTGTCGCACGTGCGACAAGCCCTTTACTTATGGTATAATAAGGGTTGTCCATCAGATTCAGAAAGGAGACACCGTTTATTATGAAAGCCGTATTTGTCGATTTCGAGATGAACCCTATCGGCCGGGACCAGAAGGAAGCGCGCCGCATCTGCAAGGGGGAAATCATCGAAATCGGTGCTGTCAAAATAGATGAAGACGGGAATGAAATCTCGTCTTATAAAGAATATGTGCTGCCCGAATATACGACAGCCATGAATCAGACCTGTCAGGAACTGACTGGTATCACCATGGAAATGCTGGCCGGGAAGCCCCATTTCCGCCAGGCCTTCGACCATTTCCTGACCTGGTGCAATGAAGGCTGCCCCAATGCCTACGAAATGTTCGCCTGGAGTGAAAACGACTGGCGCCAGCTGGACTGCGAACTCCGCCTCAAAGAAATCGACGAGCACGACGACCGCGTCCGCTGGATGCTCGACCACTGGCAGAATTTCCAGCAGATTTACTGTAACCTCCTGGGCCTGGATAACGTCATTTCCCTGGACAAAGCCGTCAGCACCTTGGGCGAAACCTTCGACGGCCAGATGCACGACGCCCTCTGGGATGCCCGCAACACGTCCAAGCTCTACGTCTTATCGAAGAAGAAAGAAGAATTCCGCGACATCATGCAGCCTATCATCGACGCCACCAAGCCGGCCGAACCGCTGACGTTCTCCCTGGCCGACGCCTTCCGCGCTGCCCGCAAGTAACGAGGGCGGCCATGGAAGATACGACACTCCGGATGGTTTATATTTTTACAGACATCATCCTGCCCATGATAGCCGGATATGTCGCCAAAAAGCGGAGATGGCTGACACCGGACCAGTCGAATTGGCTCATCCGCTTCAACATTATCGTCATCATGACGTCCCTGACCCTGCTCAGCTTCTGGGTCCTGCCCATGCGGACGGATTTGCTCAGTCTGCCTTTCTTTGCTTTTTTCAACGGCCTGCTGCCCCTGGCCGTCGTCCTCTTGCTGGGCCGGCAGCGCAAATTCTCGTCCTTTGTCGACCGCGGCAGCTATCTCATCGCTGCCATCCCGGCCAATACAGGGATGCTCGGCGGCCTGTGCAGCTATATCCTATATGGAGAAATGTCCTATGCCTATGTACAGATCATCGGCGTCTTTCAGAACCTGCTCATGTTCTTTGTCCTTTTCCCCATGGGCTACTACTACCAGCATGGCGGCAAAGACCGCAACTTCTTCGTCTTTTTCAAGGATAATTGGAAATCGATCTTCATCAACTGGAATCAGTTATCCGTCGTGGCCCTGGTCATCGGCACGGCATTGCACGCTGCCGGTATCCCCAGGCCGGCTGCCGGGACGACGATTTTCCAGGCCCTGATCCATGTCAGCGCCTGGGTAGCCCTCATCCCCGTCGGCTACCTCATCGACTTTTCCCACTTCAAGGACTACGCCCGTAAGACCCTGGACCTCATCCCCATCAAGATGGTCCTGACGCCGCTGGTATCGTATTTCCTGGCGTTGTACTTCACGTCGGATCCGGTGCTCCTGGGAACGATTGTCATCGTCATGGCCACACCTTGTGCCATCAACGCCTTAATTACAGAACGCCTTTACGACTTGAACGTCAACCTGGCCATGGCGCCGTTCATTACGACACAGCTCCTATATATCCTCATTCTCTATCCTGCTTTTTATCTGCTCGTATCCTGGGGATACTTGCCTTTCAAATAACTTTCGCGAGGTGCACTCATGACTCATACCCGAATCCGCTCTCTCTGTCTGGCTTTATGCCTGCTCATCGTTACGCTGAGCCTGACAGCCTGCTATACGATTACCCTCAAAGAACGGCGCGTCGACGGCATGGGCTCGGCCATTTCCCTGAAACTGCCGGGAAATCTCCAGAAGCTCGACTTCCCCGTTCCCGTCGACCCGCTGACCCAGCGTTACTTCAAGGGCAGCCGCCTGTACGGTGAAATAGACAGCGGCCTGTATATCGCCATCTATACCAACAGCATCGATACACAGCAGATGTACGATGACCTGCACATCAGCCAGGGCCAGGCCATCAGCCAGCGCCTCAACCAGACGGCTGAAGCCGCAGCCGGCGCCGTATTATCGAAAATCGACGCCCAGAACGTCTCGGTCAGCCAGGACACGACGACCGTCAGCGGCCAGCACGCCGTCGTCCAGACCTTTACGTTCACCTATGAAGACAAATCCATGAAAGCCCGCCTCATCGGCTTTGCCGACGGCCCGGCCACCTGGATCGTCGTCGTAGCCTGCGACGGCAGCAAAGAAGATAAAGTAAAACTCGCCGATGAAGTGCTCGATTCCATCCGAATCAATTAACCGCCTAATCGCCTGCTTGCATACGCCGGTAAATGGGCAGCCGCTTCAAGTGGCGCAAGGTAAAGATAGCCGTAATGCCGATGAGGATGCCCGTCCCCGTACCGGCGACGGCCAGGATGGGCAGGTAGAGCATAATCTTGATATTTCCGACGACCAGGGAGGCCACGATGACCTGGCCCAGGTTGTGGAAAATACCGCCAGCTGTGCTGACGCCGATGATAGAGAATTTCCCTGTCTTCTGCAATACCATCATGGCACCCAGGCTGAAAGCTGCCCCGGCGACGCTGTACAAAAAGGCGTTGATGCCGCCGCCAAAAGCCGTAGCCAGGATGATGCGCACGAGCAGGATGAGGCAGACGTCGCGCTTGCGCGGCAGGGCATAGAGGGCGATGACCGTAATCAGATTGGCCAGCCCCAGTTTCGCCCCTGGTGCGATGAAGGGCACGGGCAGCATCCCTTCGACGACGTATAGGACCAGGGACTGGGCGATGAACAGGCCCAGGATAATGATGTGAAATGTTTTTTTCATAAGTACCTCTAATGGGCCGGAATGACATCAGGTTCGTCATCACCGGCGGACTTTACTTCGACCAACACCTTGTGAGGCAGGCAGACGACGGTCGCACCGGGCTTGCTGACAAAGCCTTCACTGATGCAGATTTTATCGGGACAATCGGCTTCGGTAATGCCGACGCTCTCGTCCTGGACGACGACGAGGTTATAGCCTTCATCGGTCTGGATAGGGATGACGTCGGTTCCGTGGTGGCCCGACAAGGGAACTTCTTTATAGACCTTGCCATCGACCTGGATGACCGCATACGTCCGGCTCACAGACGCATCATTGCCGGTGAGGTAAAAGATACCTTCCGGGATGAAAGATAAGACGAGCAGCGTAATGATGAGGACGATGTCCCCTTTTTGGATGATATGTTTCATAAGATTTCCATTTGACGAACAGGAGAATGAACATGAAGAACAAATACTTGGCCATCCTGCTCCTGCTGGCCCTGGCTGTCGGGAGCAGCGGATGCAGTACACAGCAGGCCCAATCCCAGCCGGCTCAGACGGCGCAGGACGTACAGGCCCCATCGGCACCGGCCATCCAGGCCGATTCGCAGGCTTATAGCGACGAAGGCCTGAAAAAATACCAGGCCGGCGATTATGCCGGAGCCCTGAACGATTTCGACAAAGCCCTTTCCCTCGACGCCAACAATTATCAGGCCTTGAGCAATAAGGGCGTCACCCTGGCCATGCGCGGCAACAGTACGGGTAGCAAAAACGACGTCACCCAGGGCATCGAGCTCATCGAAAAAGCGCTGAAAATAGCCCCGAAAGACGTCGCTTCTTTCTATAACCTGGCCTTGGCCTATAAGATTGACGGCCAATACGATAAGGCCTTGACGTATTTCAAGAATGTCATCACCGCCGACCCGGGCAATACCTGGAGTTACTACGGTATCGCCACCATCTACGGCGACCTGGGCAAAGCCGATGAAGCCCTGCCCTATTTGAAACAGGCCATCGACCTGGGCGGCGAAGACGTCCGCCAGGCAGCCCGTACGCAGAGCCATTTCGATAAAATCCGGAACAACGTGCAGTTCCAGAAAATCGTCGGCTGATTACATATCTTCCTCAGCGATTTCGCAGAGGATATGACCGATCATAATATGCATTTCCTGGGCCCGTGCCGTCACTTTCGCCGGTACGGCCAGGCAGATGTCGCAGGCCTCCTTCATCTTGCCGCCGCCATAAGCGGTCATGCCGATGACGGTGAGGCCTTTTTCATGGGCTGCGTCAATCGCTTCCAGGACATTCTGGCTGTTGCCGGATGTAGAAATGCCGACCAGGACGTCGCCTTTTTCACCCAAGGCCCGGACCTGGCGGGCAAAGACCGTATCAAAGCCATAATCATTGCCGACGGCCGTCAGGATCGACGTGTCGACAGTCAGGGCAATGGCCGGGTAAGGACGCCGTTCCTTTTGGAAGCGGCCGACGATTTCTGCGGCTAAATGCTGGGAATCGGCAGCGCTGCCGCCGTTACCGCAAAAAAGTATCTTGTGACCGGAAGCCAGGGCCTCTTTGACCAGGGCCCCGGCTTTTTCAATATCCGGAATCAATTCCATCGTCGCCTCGAGGACGGCGGCGTGGTCTTTCATTCGTTGTGCTACGAGACTCATAATACCTCCTATTTTTGGCCTTCTCCATCGTCGACGACGCGGATTTCACCGGTGTGCGGATGGATGACCATACCATAAATCGTAAGGGTTGAAGGCAAGTAGGGATTGGCCCGCAGGCGGCGGACCGTGTCGCAGACAGACGTGCTGATATCGGTAATGGGATCGGCCCACTGTTCCAGTTTCGGCCGGACAGCCGCAATCGCTTCTTCGTCAATGCCTTCTTCGGCCATATGACGGCACAGGCTGTCTGCCGTCGTCTTGAGCATGCCGCAGTCATCGTGCCCCATAACGATGATGTCGTGGACGTGCAGCTCATAGACGGCGACCATGAGGCTTCCGATGACGCTGTCAAAGTCTTCAAAAGCCGTATTGCCAGCGACTTTAATGAGCTTAGCTTCCCCACGGGCCAGGCCCATGGCCGGTTCGAGGAAACTCAGGAGACGCGTATCCATGCAGGTCAGGACAGCCAGGTTGCGGCTGGGATATTTGCTGACTTCGTCGAAGCCGCCCTGAGACAGGGACTGCTTGACAAAATGTTCATTGGCTTTCAAAATCTGCCGTGTCAGTTCACTCATAGCGCCCTCCTTATGCCTTAGCGGCAGTCATGACTTTCTTGGCCTTCAAGTACTGGTCGATACCCGCTGCCGTCTTGCGGCCTTCGCGCATGGCCAGGACGACAGTCTGCGGTTTGTGGACGATATCGCCGGCAGCAAAGATACCTTCCCGGCTGGTCATGCCATAGGGTACATCCTTGACAGCGATGTAGCCATCGTCATTGGCATCGATGCCAAAAGCTTTGACAATAGGCAGTTCCGGCTTGTTGCCGATAGCGGCGATGATCTTATTGGCCGGGACGACGCCGAATTCCCCTGTCGGCACCATGGTAGCATCTTCGAGGATCTGCTGTTTTTCGTATTTCAATCCTTCTACATGGTCCGTCCCGACGACGGCTTTCGGAGCCGAATAGAACTGGAACTGGACGCCATCGGCTTTGGCTTCTTCATATTCCGACGGCAGGCATTTCATATTCTTTTCAGCACGGCGGTAGACGATCTTGACGTCAGCACCGAGGCGGAGCGACGTGCGGGCCGCATCGATGGCGACATTGCCGGCACCGACGACGATGACCTGGTCGCCTTTCTGGACGGGCAGGTCTTCCAATTCGACTTCGCCCGTCTGGACGCGCTGGACATCGCGCAGGAACTGTTCCGCATCGACGACACCGTCGAGGGTATCATTGTCGACGCCGAGATTCCAGGCATTCATCGTACCGATGGCGATGAAGACGGCATCGAAATCGCTCTGCAATTCATCCAGGGACTTATCGACGCCGATTTTGACGTTGTATTCAATGGTGACGCCCATATCCGTCAAGGCCTTGGCTTCGCGGTGCAATAATTCTTTATGGAGCCGGAAAGTCGGGATGCCGTAAGTCATGGTACCGCCAGGCTGGGAGGCCGCTTCAAAGATAGTCACATCATAATCAAGCTTAGCCAGTTCCCGCGCGGCTGCCATGCCGGCAGGACCGCAGCCGATGATGGCCACGCGGCCGGCTGTCTTGCGGCTGACCGGCTGCGGCAGGAAACCGCCGTCCAGGGCCATGTCCGCTACGAAGCGTTCGAGCTTGCCGATTTCAACGTGTTTGCCTTTTTTGCCGAGGACACAGTGGCCTTCGCACTGCGTTTCTCTCGGACAGATACGGCCACAGATAGCCGGCAGGTCGCTGCGGTGATAGATATGTTCAGCAGCGGCACCGAAATCGCCCAAGGTCATGGCGTGGATGAACTGGGGAATTTCATTTTCAATGGGGCAGCCTTTGCGGCACTGCGGCACTTTGCAGTTCAGGCAGCGTTTGGCTTCGGCTACGGCTTCAGCCAGCGTATAATCAGCATCATGCATGACTTCTTCATGGAAAGAAGCCAGCCGGTTCTTGGTATCGGACATGAGAGAACCCACCTTTCCGGATTATAAATGATTAGATTTTATTCGGGATAAAAAAATGGTGCGCCCAAGATGACTCGAACATCCGACACGCAGTTTAGGAAACTGCTGCTCTATCCAGCTGAGCTATGGGCGCACAGGGCACACAGGTCTGCTGCGTGCAGATTAATCATACCATGAAACGGCAAAAAAATAAAGGTGCTGGCTCATGAAAAAAAGGCCTATTGCAAGTCTTTCAAACACTCTCTATAATTAGAGATGTGCATATTGTTCCCAAGCGACAATAGCCACGACTGCCATGAAAGAAAGGAATCAAGCATGATCAATTTAGAAACCCTGGCTACGGAGCAGCCAAACAGCCATAGCCAGCATATCGACAGCGTATCGACAGAAGATATGCTGCGCATCATAAATGAAGAAGACCATAAAGTCGCCGATGCCGTCGGCGCCATCATCCCGGCCATCGCCAAAGCCGTCGACACCATTGCCGACAAACTGCGCCACGGCGGCCGCCTGTTCTATATGGGCTCCGGCACATCCGGCCGTCTGGGCATCCTCGACGCCGTCGAATGTCCGCCGACGTACAGCACCGATCCGGAACGCATACAGGGCCTCATCGCCGGCGGGTACGAAGCCATCTTCCGGGCCAAAGAAGGGGCCGAAGATTCACCGGAACTGGGACGGCAGGATTTAATGGCCAAAAACCTGACCGCTGCTGACGTCGTCGTCGGCCTCAGCGCCTCGGGCCGGACGCCCTATGTCGTCGGCGGCCTGACCTATGCGGCCTCGGTCGGAGCCGCTACCATCGCCATCGACTGTTCACCCCATTCAGCCATCGGCTGTTGTGCCGACATCGACCTCTGTGCCATCGTCGGCCCGGAAGTCGTCACCGGCTCGACACGCATGAAGGCCGGTACGGCTCAGAAGATGATTGCTAACATGCTGTCGACAGGCGCCATGATCCGCCTGGGCAAAGTCTATGGCAACCTCATGGTCGACGTCAAGTCATCCAATCAGAAATTAGAAGAACGAGCACGGCGTATCGTCATGACGGCGACGGGCTGCAGCCGCCAGGAAGCCATAACAGCCCTCGCCGAAAGCCAGGGCCGGGCCAAGACGGCTATCGTCATGGTCCTCCTGCATATCCCGGCCAGCGAAGCCGAAGACCGCCTGACAGCCGCCCAGGGCTACGTCGCCGCCGTCCTCAAGGAGGCTGCCCATGGATTACGATAAACTGGCACGGGCCATCTACGATATCACCGGCCCGGCAGGCAATATCGAAAAGGCCTACAACTGCATGACCCGCCTGCGCCTGACCGTGAAGGATGAACACTTCACCAAGGACGACCTGGCCAAACTGCCCGGCGTCATGGGCATCAACAAATCAGGCGATGAATGGCAAATCATCGTCGGCCCGGGCAAGGCGACCAAGCTCTATCAGGCCTTTGCGCCTTTAGTCGAAGCAGGCCGTAAAGAACAGCCGCCAGCAGCTGCGCCAGCCGCCGGCGATGATAAGCAGGGCCCGTTCGACGGACAGGCCCTGCACGAAGAAATCCGCCGTAAGAATGCGACGCCGGCCAAACTGGCCTTGAAGAAAATCGCCCACATCTTCGTACCCATCATCCCGGCCTTCATCGCCTGCGGCCTGATCACGGGCCTGCTCAACGTGGCCTTTAAGATGGACCCATCCCTGGCGGCCCAGCCGCTGATGCAGGTCCTGGCCATTGCCGGCAATGCAGCCTTTTATGGCCTGAACATCTTCGTCGGCATCAATGCGGCTAAGGAATTTGGCGGCTCGCCCATGCTGGGCGGCGTCATGGCAGCCATCCTCAGCCACCCGAACCTGGCCCAGATCAATCTCTTCGGCGAATCTCTGGTCCCCGGCCGGGGCGGCATCATCGCCGTCCTCCTGGTCGTCTTCTTTTCATCGTGGCTGGAAAAGAAACTCCACCGCATCGTCCCGGATATGTTCGACCTCTTCGTCACGCCCTTTCTGGTCGTCGTCATTTCGACCTTCGTCGCCCTCTTCCTCTGCCAGCCCCTGGGCGGTTACCTGTCAGAAGCCATCGGCTATGCGGCGACAGAATCCATCGGGACCGGCGGCGCTGTGACGGGCTTCATCCTGGGCGGGACCTTCCTGCCCATGGTCATGGTCGGCATCCATCAGGGCCTGACGCCGATTCACGCAGAACTCCTGTCGCGCTACGGCGTGACCATTCTCCTGCCCATCCTGGCCATGGCCGGCGGCGGCCAGGTCGGCGCGGCCATCGCCGTCTATGCCAAGACCCAGAACAAGGCCCTGCGCAAGACCATCGCCTCGGCCCTGCCCGTCGGCCTCATGGGCGTCGGCGAACCGCTCATCTACGGTGTCACCCTGCCCCTGGGCAAACCATTCATCGGTGCCTGCATCGGCGGGGCCTTTGGCGGGGCCGTCCAGGCCGCCTACATGGTCGGCGCCGCGACGATCGGCATTTCCGGCCTGCCCCTGGCAGCCAGCACGGACAACATCCCCATGTATTTATTAGGACTTGTCACAGCCTACGTGACCGGCTTCATCGCAACCTGGCTCTTAGGCTTTGACGACCCGAAGGAGGGTGAATAAATGGAAACGGGTATCTCTGTCTATCCCGGTCTGGGAGGGACGATACAAGAAAAAACGGCCCGCATCGAACGGGCTGCTGCCCTCGGGATGACGCGGCTCTTTACGTCATTCCACATCCCGGAAACGGATCCGGCGGCTTTCCGCAAAGAACTGCAGGCCGTCCTGGACACGGCCCGGCAATGCCAGCTCGATATCGTCGCCGACGTATCGCCGGCCTCGGCAGCCTGCTTGGGCATGGACCGTTTCGATCCGGAAGCCATCGCCAAGCTGGGTATTACAACTGTCCGCTTTGACGACGGCTTCGACGCAGCCAAACTGGCCATGTACAGCCATATCGTCCGCGTCCAGGTCAACGCGTCGACACTGACCCAGAAAGACCTGGAAGACCTCCAGAAGAATGGCGCCCAGCTGGACCACATCGACAGCCTGCACAACTTCTATCCCCGCCCCCATACGGGACTGGCCCTGGACTATTTCAAGGCCCAGACAGCCCGGCTCCACGCCTGCGGCCTGTCCGTCGGCGCCTTCGTCCCCAGCCAGACCGGCCAGCGGGCACCACTGTATGAAGGCCTGCCGACGCTGGAATTCCATCGCCATCAGGACGTCAGCCTGGCAGCCCGCCACTTAGCCGCTCTGGGCGTCCAATCCGTCTTCATCGGCGACGACAAACCAGCCGATAAAGAACTGCGCGATCTGGCCCGGGCCGGCCGGGAAGAAACAGACGTCGTCGTCATCAAAGCCAAACTCCTCAGCCGGGAACCGCATATCCAGGACCTGCTCTCCTATACCTTTACGGCCCGGCCCGATCCGTCACGGGATGTCATCCGCGCCAATGGCAGCCGGGCCCATCTGGACGGCCGTATCATCGAACCGGACAGCGACATCTTCCGCAGCCTCCACCGCGGCGACATCACCCTGGATAACGCCGATTTCCTGCGCTACATGGGCGAAGTCCAAATCGTCAAATGCGAACTGCCGCCGGAAGAACGGACCAACATCGTCGCCAAAGTCGTGCCGAACGAAGAATTTCTCCTCGACTACATCACGCCGGGCCGGAAATTCCGCTTCGAATTCATCCGTTAGGTTCCTCTTTCTTGGCCAAGAGGATGACCGCTCCCAGGATGCAGGCCATGCCGGCCGCCCCGGTCAGGGTCAAGGCTTCATGGAAAATGGCGATGCCGACGACGGTCGACGTCAGCGGTTCCACCGAAGCCAGGATGGACGCCCGGCCCGCCTCCATATGCTTCAGGCCTATCGTATAGAGGCCAAAAGGCAGGGCTGTCGACATCAGTCCGAGGAGGCCAAAGAGGAGCCCCGTATAGGGTACCGCTGCGGTCAGGGAAAGGATCATGCCGAAATGGCAGAAAGGCAGGAGCCCTAAAGAGGCGATGAGGAAGGTCCAGGCCGTGACCGTCAGGGGTTCATATTTCGCCAGGGCGTAGTGGCCAAAGACGGAATAGAGGGCGTAGCCGAAGCCGCTGCCCAGGCCGGCCAGGATCCCGGCAGCTTCGACATGGCCCATCCCTAACCCGCTGACCAAGACGCAGCCGGCAAAGGCCAGGGCCAGGCAGAACCCTTTGCGCCGCGTAAAGCGTTCATGGAAGAGGAAGATGGAAAAGACCATGACGATGCTCGGCGCCGTATAGAGCAGGATGGCCGCAACCGATAAGGTCGTCAACTCAATGGCTGTAAAATAGCAGATATTGAAAAAGACGATGCTCCCCAGGCCCGTCCCCAGGAACATCCAGATATCCCGCGGCGCGATGGCCAGGCTGCGGGGCTGATGGAAGAGGGTGGCGCCGGTCATGGCGATGGCTGTGACCAGGGCCCGGCCAAAGGTAATCTGCAAGGGCGACAAGCCATAGGCCGACAGCTGGCGGGTAAACAGGCCGATGATGCCCCAACAGATACCGGCTGCGACGACGCAGAGAGGCGCCATATGTTCTATTTTCATCTGTATCACCTTCCTAAAAAAAATAGGCCCGGCGAAGGATAAACGCCTTCGTTCCAGCCTTGGTTTTATTATAGCACAGTTAATGCTGATGATGATATAATAAAAAAAGTAATGTAAACAGAGGTAATCAAATCATGAATCAAGAAATGAAACTCGCCGTCCTCATCGACGCCGAAAATATTTCCAGCAAATACATCGACGTCATCTTATCTGAAGCGAATAATCTCGGCGATGTCATCTACAAACGAATTTACGGCAACTGGACGACGCCCCAGATGGCGTCGTGGCGCAACACCATTTTAGATAACGCCATCCAGCCCGTCCAGCAGTACAGCAATACAATCCGCAAGAATTCGTCCGACTCGGCCCTCATCATCGACACGATGGACTTATTGTACCAGAGCAATCTCGACGGCTTCTGCATCGTCTCATCAGACAGCGACTTCACCCGCCTGGCCTCGCGCCTGCGGGAATCGCAGAAATACGTCCTGGGCATGGGCGAAAGCAAGACGCCCCGGTCCTTCATCTCGGCCTGCAACAAGTTCCTCTACCTCGACGTCCTTTGGGAAGAAGCGGAAGAACACGAAACGAGCGAGCACGAAGGAAGCGACCATGAAGAAGCCCAAGCCGACCACACCAGCCCGCAGACGAAGGCCGAAAAGCCGGAAACCGACAACCATGCCAGCGAAACGCCGGCAGCCCGCCCGCTGACACCGCCGGAAACGATGCCCCTCCACGGCAAGACGCCGGGGAAAGATTTCTCCACCATCCGTCAGGCCCTGATCAAACTGACTGAAGAAAATTCCGACGATAACGGCTGGATTTTCTCGGGTACGCTGGGAAATCTCCTGAGCAAGCAGTTCTCCGATTTCGACGTCCGCAATTTCGGCTACAAGAAATTCGTCCCCTTCATCGAATCGCTGAAACTCTTTGAGGTCAATACCTTTACGGACGAAAAGAACCGTACAGTCAAGCACAATTACTTCAAGCTCAAACAAACGCCCAAGCGGCCACGGCGCACGTTCCGCCCGTATTATAAACAGCGCGGCCGCTAAAACCACTCGATTCACGGAGGATACCCGCCATGGATGCGAATACACAAAAGGCGCTGGAATCGCTGCGCCGGCGAAAGGTCAATTCGTCCATCGCCATCGCAGCGGACCTGGCCAACGACAACTTAAACAGTATCTGCCGTCTGGCGCTGGCCTGGATCAGCGACGGCAATGTCCACGGCATTTCCTATTTCATCAAGCCCAGGGAAGGCCCGGTCCAGGCGCACAACCTGACGGAAGCCATGCTGGCCGACAGCAAGCCTTTCGACGTCGTCTGGGATGAAGACATCGCCATTCTCCTCAAAGATGCCGTCCTCTCTGCGTACCGCTCGGAGCGGCTCTTCCCGGCCATCAAGGCCAGCTACGAAGCGTCGGGGCGGGAACTCCCCCTGAAGGATGTCTACATCCGGGACCTGAAATTCCTGGCCGCGACGTATATGCCCAACCTGGCCAATGACTCACTGACGTCGATCCTGCACCGCATGAAAATCCCCGTCGATATGGACAACGCACTGAGCCGGTCCATGGCCTGTATCTGCGGCTTGAGCTGGTTGGAAAACCTTTATCCTATTTCCAGCTACGGTATCCCCTTGTCGGCCATCCTGGCCGGCGCCCTGCAAGGCCAGCCGGAAGAGGTCGTTGAAACGCGGGAGGAACGGGAAGCAAGGGAACAAAAGGAAGCCAAATACGCCAAATTGACGTATTACACGAAGATGCTCTTCCTGCCCTTCGTCATTTTCTGCCTGTTCATCACCATTTATTATGTCCATCGCTACGGGGAATCAGAACAGACCAACGTCAACTTCTCCCGCTATTCGTCCAGCGGCATCCCGGAACTGAGTGATGATGAAAAAGAAGCACAGCAGGAAAAGACACGACTGCCATCGAACAGCGGCCGCTACCTCATGATGCGCGGGACCTACGTCATCCCCGATGAGACGACGATTCCCACCTTCCTCAAGGCCAGTCACGACCGGGATATGGAAACGATCCGCTCCCTCGTCCGGTCCGACAAGATACTGGTCTTCGCCAAGCCGACGCGCATCCAGATTACAGGCGACAAAGACAAGAATGGCTTCGTCCCCGTCAAAATCCTGGAAGGCGATTACGCCAATCGCACCGGCTTCGCCTCAGATGATATGATAACAAAATAAAAAAAGCGCTGTCGCATGAAGACAGCGCTTTTTCTGTAGGGGCGCCCACGTGGGGCGCCCGTTTACGCTTTTTAGTTGTTAGTGGTTAGGGGTTAGGGGTTAGCAGCCCGCCCTTCACGGGGCCAGCCAGTCCTGGAGTTCTTTGATGACGGCTTCTTTGGCTATGATGCCGTGGGAATTCCAGACGACACTGTCGACCTCCTTGACGTGGCCTTCCCGGACAGCCGGTACATGCTGCCATAAGGGATCGGCCTGCAAGCTTTCATAACGGCGCTGGGCGGCGTTGTTGTTTTCGCCGCTGCTCATGCCGTAGCCGCAGCTGACCAGGATATAATCGCACTGGAAGTCGGGGATGGCTTCCAGCGACAAGGCCATGTTCTTGCTGCTGCCCATAGCTACGGCCAACGGCGGCGGATAGAGATTGAGGAGTTCATACATGAATTTATTGATGGCATTTCCCGGATAAGGGTAAAGCCGTATTTCTTTCTTCAAGACCCGCACCAGGGCGACACTGCGGTTGCCGATACGGGATTTGATGGCCAGGCGGGCCTGCTTGACGACGTCATAATATTGGCGAAGCCGTTCAGCCCCCCGCTCAGGCTGCCCCAGGGTGATGGCCATGGCCAGGAGGGATGTCTCGGCATCCTGCAGGTCAAAAGCCGCTACGGGAGCGATTTTACTCAGGGCCACATAAGCATTGCGGTCATACGAATCGCGGAGGATGATGAGGTCCGGCTTTTCCGCCTGGACCTGTTCCAGGTTGATTGTATTAGTACTGTCATTGATGTAAATGTTGTCGACGCCTTGAGCGGCCAGCGTCTCATGCAAGTAGGAATCAGGCCGGTCATGAGCCGCCACCATAGGAACCCCCAAAGCCACCATGGGATCTTCCATGCCGATGACGACGACCCGCTGGGGCTGGTCCGGCAGGATGGTCGTCCCATATTTATGATGCAGTACCCGGTACCCATCGCCATCGTAGCTGAACATAGCCTGGGCCGCCGCCTCCTTCTTAGCAAAGCGTTTCTGCAATTCCTGGTCAATAGCCTGAGGCGTATCGGAGCGCATAGACTCCTGATCGAGCACGGGCAGGTCACCGCCGACACTCTGCCAGGACAAAGTGGCACAACCACCGAGGAAGGTCGCCGCCAGCATCAGTCCCAGTCCGGCGCAAAGGCCTTTCACCTTGGCATTACTCGTCATGAGCCGCTCCTTCCCGGACATAAGGGATACAGAACGGCCGCTTCGTCCGCGGGTCCTGCATGATTTCAGCTTCGACGCCAAAGACGTCGCCCAGCATCTCTTGGGTCATCGTTTCTTCCGGCGTACCGGAAAAGCGGATTTCCCCTTTCTTCATGGCAATGATATAGTCGGCAAAACGGGCGGCTTCATTGAGTTCGTGAATGACCATGACGATGGTCTTGCCGTATTTCCGATTCAAGCGGCGGACGAGTGTCAGGATTTCCATTTGATGGGAAATATCGAGGAAACTCGTCGGTTCGTCGAGGAACAAGATGTCCGTATGCTGGGCTACGGCCATGGCAATCCAGGCCCGCTGCCGCTGGCCGCCGGATAACTGCTCAATAGGCCGGTTGGCAAATTCCGTCATATCTGTTTCGGCCAGGGCCCAATCGATGATCTCAGCATCTTCCCGGGTCAGGCCGGAAAAGGCGTGTTTCTGATGCGGTGCCCGGCCATAACTGACCAGTTCCCGCACGGTCAGGCCGCCGGGCGCACTGGGGTTCTGCGGCAAAATAGCCAGGGACGCAGCCAGACGCCGGCTGTCCTGTTCATGGACCGATACGCCGTCGAGCAGGACCTGCCCCTTCAAAGGCGGCTGAATCCGGCAAATCGTCTTGAGCAGCGTCGACTTGCCGCAGCCATTGGCCCCGATGAGGGCCGTTACCTTCCCGGTCGGGATGCGCAGCGTCAAATCGCGGATGATGACGTTATTATCATAGCCGGCGTACAGATGTCGTGCTTCCAGTTCCATAGATAGTCCTTTCTTTTATACAGGTTTCTTCAAAAAGAGATACATGAAATAAGGGGCCCCGATGAGGGCTACAATCGTGCCGACGAGCATTTCATCAGGCGCGATGATGACCCGCGACACCCAGTCGGCCGTACACAACAGGAGGGCCCCCAGCAAGGCCGAAGCCGGAAGGACCCGGCTATGGCGGACACCGACCAGGCGCCGGGCGATGTGCGGGCAGATGAGGCCGATGAAGGCGATGCTGCCGCCGACAGCGACACAGCAGGCAGCCAGGACGACAGCCGTCATCAGGTAGAGGAAGCGGCTGCGGTTGATATTGAGACCCAGACCGATTGCCGTTTCATCGGATAAACTGAGGATGTCCAAGTCGCGATGGCGGAACCATAAAAAGAGGCCCAAGCCGAGAACGACGGGCAGCAAGACGGCGACGTGCCCCCAGGAGTTGCCGAAGATACTGCCGATGATCCAGGCATTGACCTGGTGGAATTTCGTCGAATCCAGGCGGACGATGAGGACGATTTCCAGGGCATGGATGCCGGCGGCCAGGGAGACGCCATTCAAGATGAGCGTATACATCGACGTCTTGCGCCCTTTCCGGTAAGACAGGCGGTAGATGATGAGCGCCGTCAGCGAAGCTCCGGCAATGGCAGCCAGGGGCAGGGCCCAAATGGGCAGGGCTTCTGTCGCCGACTGGCGATAGATGAGCAATAAGACGGCAAAACCGGCGCCGGCATTGACGCCAAGCAGGCTGGGACTGGCCAGGCCGTTCTTGGAAACAGTCTGAAAAATCGTCCCCGACAGGGACAATCCCATGCCGACCAGCAGAGCTAAAATCGAGCGTACCAGGCGGAAATCGAAGACCGTCAGCCGTTCTTCCGGCGTCCCGCCGCCCAGGAGGATGCGGATCAGCTGGTCATATGAGAAATACGTAAAGCCCGTACCGACGTGGATGATAAAGATAGCCGCCGTCAGCAGCACCAGGATGGCGATGCAAAGGCTATAAGAATAAGAGCGCATCACTTCATCCCCTTTCGGTTGGCAAGATATAAGAAGAAAGGTACGCCGATAAGGGCCGTAACCGCGCCGAGAGGCAATTCAAAAGGCGGCGAAACGAGACGGGCCGCCATATCGGCTGCGACGACCAGGATGGCGCCGAGCAGGGCCGCAATGGGAACGACCTTGCGGTAGTCGATGCCGACGAGATAACGGGCCATGTGCGGCGTCACCAGGCCGATGAAACCGACAGGACCGGCGACGGCGACGGCAGCCCCGCTGAGGAGCAGGACCGTAATCCCTGCCAGGACGCGGATGCGCAGGATCTTGCCGCCCAGGCCGATGGCGACTTCTTCGCCAAAGGTCAGGAGGGTCACGGATTTAGAAATAAACAGGGCCAATATAAAACCGGCCAGGACCCAGGGCAGGACTGCGGCAATCTGGGTCATGCGGATGCCGCTGATACCGCCGGCCGTCCAGTAACTGACGTCCTGTGCAACGTCAAAGAAGACGACCAGAGCCTGAGTAATGGCCGAAAAAATAGCCCCAATGGCCACACCGGCCAGGGTCAGATAGACTTTGGAAGAAGAACCGCTGACACGGAAAGCCATGGCCATGATGAAAAAGGTCGCAATGGCAGCGCCAGCAAAGGAGAAGAAAATCGTCCCTGTCAATTCAGCATCGGGAAAGAAGATCATGGCTACTGCCAGTCCCAGGCCGGCGCCAGCATTGACGCCGAGGATGGACGGACTGGCCATGGGATTGTTGGTAACGCCCTGCATGAGAGCGCCGGATACAGCAAATCCGGCACCGCAGAGCAAGGCAGCCAGCAGGCGCGGCAGGCGCAGCGTGCGTACCAGCAGCTGCGCCGCATCATCCGGGTCATAGGTGGTGAAAGACTGGCAAATGGCCTGCACGGAAATATCCCGGGCGCCGACAGTCAGGAACAGCAGGGACAGGCCCACTAGGACGGCAGCCAGGACACAGGCCAGGGCAATGGCGAAACCATTGCTGTGGCGGCTGTATCCTCCCCTGCCTGGCTGGGAAATACGCATAGTGTCATTCCTTTCTGTCGCCTTACAACTTAATATTGAAGGACAAGAGGTACGTCCGGGCCTGGCCGAGGTACACGGCATTTTCCAGGGCGTGCCAGTAGTTGCGGTTGAAGACGTTGAGGACGTCGAAACGGACCGTCATCGGCGTGCCGCCGCTCTTGAAGGAATAGCGGGCGCCCACATCCCAGCGGGTCCAGGGAGCGACGCGCAGCGTATTGGCCGCATTGGCATAGGCCGAGCTGTTGTAAATCATGCGCGTCGTGAAAGTCAGGCCCGGTACGGACTTGATATCCTGTTCCAGGCCCATCGTAGCCGTCCAGCGGGACGTCCCGGCGACCTGGTTGCCATTATACTGGCCATCCTGGGAATTGGTATACTTGGCATCGAGATAGCTGACGCCGCCGAGGATACGGGTCCCCTTCTTCGGTTCGCCAAAGATATTCCATTCGATGCCGCGGTGGCGGACTTCCCCTGTCAATTCGTAGTATTTCGTCAATTCATTTTCGATGAGCGACGGTTCGCGGATAGTGAAAGCGCTAAGGGTCGTCGTGTATTTGCCGAAATCGAACTTCGTGCCGATTTCGTACTGTTTCGTCTTATACGGGGCAAAGGACTGACCGTAGTTGGCCGCATTCGTATCGGTAACGGTTTCCCCGGCTTCCAGGCCCTGCATGTAGTTGGCGTAGATGGAAGCGTGTTTGCCCATCTTGTGGACGATGCCGTACGACGGCGAGAAGACCGTTTCATCCGACGAGCTGGCCGTATTCGCCGTCGAGCTGACGGTATTATTGAAGTTTTCCAATTTAGCCCGCTGGAAACGGCCGCCGATAATGAACTTCCAGGCATCATCTTTGGTCGACAGGATATCGGTCAGGGCGACGCCGGTCAACGTCGTTTCATCATTCTTCGGCTCTGCCCAGGCATCATGATCCGGATAGCCCTGGAACTGCGGGTCGTAGAAGTTGGTCGTATAACTGTAGTTCTTGCCAAGGGCTGTCTTGATCTTGCGGTTGGCCATGTAACGCGTGTAGTGGACGCGGTCGGCGCTGAGGACGAGTTCGTGATTGATGTCCCCTGTCTTCACCTTGCCGCGGATGCCCACTTCTTCCGTATCGGCCTTATTGACTTGATTATTGTAATTATAGGCTACCGTCGACTTGCCGCTCTTATTAGTGAGCTGGAACGTATTATACAAGTAATCCATGGATGTATCGCGCAAGCCGATAGCGGCAAAGGCCGTCCAGTCTTTGTTGAGGTCGTATTCGCCGTGGAAAACGCCATATTTTTCGACGACCGTCCGGTACGTACCGGGGGCCCCGAATTTCGAGTGTATATAAGCTTTAGGCATGTACGAGACATTTTTCAGGAAATCCGATCCAAAGGTGACGCGGTACTGCGGATTGTCGATGTGGTCATAGACATAGCCCAAGTCGAGGGAAGCCCGGTAGCGGTCGCCCTTCGCATCCAAGGCGACATTGACGCTGGTCGTCTTTTCCCGTTCATCATCGTTGACGGTATGGCCGCCGCCGCGGTTAAGGACGTTGACGCGGACACCGTATTTCCCGTCTTTCGTGCGCTGGCCGACATCGAGGTGTTCCGTCAGCTGTGCGCCCGACCCGAGGGATACGGTCAAGTCGCGGATCGGCGTGTCTTCTGCCCGCTTGGGAACGAAATTAATCGTACCGCCAACGGTACCGTTCGGCGCCAAACCGCCTAAGAGTGCGCTCGGCCCCTTGATGATGTCCACGCGATCCAAGGCTTCGACACCACTGTAGAAACGCGGCCCGACACCGTAGATACCGTCCCATTGGACGTCCTGCTGGGTCGTCTTGAAGCCGCGGATATTCCAGGCGCTGGAAGCACCGGACAAAGTCTGGTCGCTGACCGACGGGTCGTTGGAAGTGACGTCGGAAACGTTTGCTGCCTGCTGATCTTCCATAGTCTTGGAACTGATACCGACGACATTGAACGGTACATCGAGGATTTTTTGATCCCCTAAGGCACCCATATGGCTCGTCGTCGACACCTGTCCGCCTGCAAAGGTCTGCGGTGGCTGTTCTTCCGGCACCGGTTCCGGTTCAGCCGCTTTGGGTTCTGGTGCTGGTGGCGGTGCCGCCTCCTCTTTCGGTGCTTCATAGGTATCGTAAACGTCATCGGATCCTAAATCATAGACGGGCATGACATCATCGGCATAAGCAGCAGCCCCATAGAGGCTCATGCCGGATAAGGTCGTGCTGGCCAAGGCCATCAGGACCCATAAGCGCATCGTCTTTTTTCTCACGTACATGTCTCCTTTCTCTTTTTGTAACGATTATATATTCTCATTATTAATGCTATGAAAGCAGTGCTAATGATACATGATTTTATTATCGTTGTCAAATAATTTAAAGATAATTCGATTAAAACTTATTTTAATTATCTTTACGCCACAAAAATACATATTTTTGTGTTTAAATCGTGACAGTTATTTTCATTGCATTTTCAATTTATTTATGATATACTTGCTCCGCTATCGAAGTTAATTGAAAGTGAAAATTATTTAGGAGGTACACATGGAGTATATTCTGAGTGCGATTACGATGTTTCAAAAAGGCGGGATTGTCATGTACATCCTGCTCTTATGTTCTATTTTTGTTATAGCCATCGGTATTGAACGAGGCTTATTTTTTTACCATGCCGATTCAGGCCGTGCCTTTTCCCGTCTCTTTGCCATGCGGGTCTATAACAAAGAATTCCAAGTAGCCCGTGATTTGGCCGGCTCGACCAAAGGGGCTTTGGCCGACATCATCACAGACGGCCTCAACCGTTACAGTACCAATTCGGAAAAACTCAATTCTTACTTGGAAGTCCATTCCGGCATCGCCTTAGCCGGGCTTCGCAAACGCCTTTATTATTTAAGCGTCATCGTCACCATGGCTCCACTGCTCGGCCTCCTCGGTACGATCAGCGGCATGATTTCGTCGTTCAGCGTCTTCAACCTCGAATCGGGCCAGGCTACGGCCATCACCGGTGGGGTCGGTGAAGCCCTGATTGCGACAGCCATGGGTTTGTGCGTCGCCATCATCGCGCTGGTTGTCCATTCTTATTACACCCAGCGTATCGACGCCGTCGTCACCGATATGGAACAGTGCTTCTCCCTCATCGAAGACAACCGGGCTGCTTTTGCTGAAACCAGCGTCAACGACATCCAGACCGTTTCCCGGAAAGCAGGTGCCGCTGCATGAGACTTCGCGACAGGAGACAATTTTCTAAGCCCGAAGTCATGATTATCCCGATGATCGACATCATGTTCTTCCTGCTCGTATTCTTTATGATCAGTACGCTCTACATGGTCAATTTGAAGACGGTCCACGTCGCAGTCCCCAAGGCAGAACACGCCGAAACCCAGATGAACGTGACCTACTTAGTCACCATGAAGAAAGACGGGACGCTCTATTTAGAAGACAAGCCCATCAGCCAGGACGTCCTGCTCACACAGGCGAAAGCCGAAAAAGAACGGAGTGCAAAATTCGCCGTCGTCCTCCGCGCCGATGAAGGAATTGATTACGGCAACGTCGTCCAGCTCCTCGATGCCTTCCGCAGCGCCGGCATCGACCGCCTGGGCCTGGCGGCAGAATCAGGAGGCAAGTCATGACGACAGCCCAGCGGCAGCTGTATACAGGCTGGGGTGCGTCCATCGCCTTTCACGTCGTCGTCTTGCTGATACTGGCAGCAACAGGCCTTTTCGCCAGCTTATCCCAGTCTGAAGAAAAACCACCTGTCGACGTCACGGTCTACGACGCATCGGGCGCTGCCGCACCAGCTGCCGGTGGCGACAGTGCACCGGCTCCGTCGGCACCGACTCCATCCGTCGATATTTCCATCCCGACCGATAAGGAAGTGCCGCCAGATGATAAAAAACAGGAAGACGAACAGAAACAGGACCAGACGCCTTCGCCGAACCAAGACAGCCATGCCAGCAGTGATTCCCATGAAAAGGGCAGCGCTGAAGGCAGTGGCCAGGGCCATACGGAAAAAGGCGGTACTGGCGGCGGTGGCGACGGCTCTGCCCCGGGTAATGGCAACGCCATGAAACCGGCTACCCCACCCCATGTCGTAGCAGCGGCACCGCCCGCCTTCCCGCCTTCGCTGCAAGGCAAGGGCATCAGCGGATCTGTTACCTTATCCATCGTCGTCGGAGCCGACGGCAGTGTCCAATCCGCTTCCGTCGCCGGCTCTTCCGGTTATCCCGAAATGGATGCAGCTGCCCAGCAAGCCATTTACAATTATTCCTTTGAACCGGCCCGCAACAGTAACGGCGATCCCGTTCCCTGCAGAACGACAAAAACCATCAATTTCCACGGGCATTAAAAAAAAGGGCTTGTCGCACGACGACAAGCCCTTTAAAGTGGTTAGTGGCTAGCAGTTAGTTGTTAGCGAATGGCTTTAAATTTAACGGTCTTTTCTGAAAACTACAAACTCCGTGCTACAAACTATAAAGTAAAAGGGACCTCATATGATGGCAGAATCCTTCGTGCGACAGTCCCTTTTTTTAGTTGTTAGGGGTGAGGGGTGAGCGGATGGTTTTAAATTTAAAAAGAACCTCGCAGGATAGCAGAAGCCTTCGTGCGATGGCTCTATTTTTATGGTATAATTTCATTGAAATATAATTCAATGAAACATGTTTCAATGAATTATATTTCAATAAAGAAGGAGGGCATCTTTATGTATCAACCATTTATTGGCAGAAAAGAAGAGTTAGCTGCTCTAGAAAAACTATATGAAACAGAAGGATTCCAAATGATGGTCGTTTACGGACGTCGGCGCATTGGTAAATCCACTTTACTCAGTCATTTTATCCGAGGAAAAAAAGCTATCTTTTACACGGCGGCCCGCAATGGTCTCCAACGGAATTTACAACTCTTGAGCCGGAGAGTCCTTGATGTCCTGGCTCCGGACTTAAATACGTTAACCTTTTCAACGTATGAAGAGTTATTCGCTTTTCTTTCCAACAAATGTCGAGAAGAACGCATCCTTTTTATTATCGATGAATTCCCTTATCTTGCAGAACAAGCTCCAGAACTATTATCTATATTACAAAAATATATCGACACCGAATGGATGCAAGGAAATATGTATTTGATTCTTTGTGGCTCCTCTATCAGCTTCATGGAAGAAGAAGTATTGAGCGAAAAAAGTCCTCTTTTCGGCAGGCGGACAGCCCAAATACAAGTCAAACCATTTTCTTATTGCGAAGCTGCTGATTTCGTCCCATCCTATACGCCCGCTGAAAAAGCAGTATGTTACGGGATTACGGGTGGCGTCGCAAAGTACTTATCCTTACTGCGGGATACGAAATCTTTAGACGAAAATATAATCAGCTTATTCTTCTCAAAAACCGGCTATATGTATGAAGAGCCATCCAATCTGCTGACACAGGAATTCCGCAATATTACGACATATAATGCCATCATCGAAGCCATTGCGTCAGGGAGAACGAAACAAAATGCTATCGCAGACCTCACCCATTTAGAGCCATCTACGACAAGTCATGCCATACAAAATCTTATTAAAACAGGAATCTTAAAAAAAGAATATGCCATTACGGATGAACGGAATAAGCGCAAAGTCCGCTATACTTTTGCCGACCACATGTTCCGCTTCTGGTACCGCTTTCTGCCAAATGGCATTGATGCCATTGAACTCGGTCACGGCGACGCATATTATCAACATGTCGTAAAACCAGGGATTTCAGATTATATGGGCGACGTCTTTGAAGATATGTGCCGCCACTATACTTTATATATGGGATTGACAGGAAATCTTCCTTGTATGATAACTCGTGTAGGCAAATGGTGGGGAACGGACCCACGAAAGAAAGAAGAAACGGACATTGACGTTGTCGGTTTGGATACCATAAAGAAAGAAGCCGTTTTAGGAGAATGTAAATTTAAAAATGAACGGCTCGACAAATCCGTCTATGAAACCCTGCGCGACCGCACAGGACTTATAGACCATCATTATCGAACCGTCCAGTATCTGCTTTTTTCAAAGAGTGGTTTTTCTGATTGGATTTTGACCCACCAAAAAGAAGAAGCCATCATGCCTATTGATTTACCGCAAATGTATACGTCACATTGACAAGATTTTTTGGTAAATCTGATGATCCCGGAGTGCCGCCCGGCCGATGCCGATGAGGTCGGCCTGTCCTTTTTCCAGGAAGCTTTCGGCTTCATCACCGTCAGTAATACCGCCGGTCAGCAAGACAGGCAGGGTCGTCCCCGCTTTAGCCGCTGCCGATAATTCGGCAAAATACCCGGCTTCTGTATGTCCAGGACGGAAAAAGACGCTCATGCCGCCGGAAAGGCTGAGCATGTCGATGCCGGCTGCTTCAAAGATTTTAGCCGCTTCAGCAATTTCACCGGCAGCGGCGCCACCTTTCATATAGTCACTGCCACCAAGGCGCAGGGAAAGAACAAAATCACTGCCCAAACGGCGGCGGATAGCCTGAATGATTTCAACGTGCAGTCGGGTCCGGCCAGCCATAGTCTGTCCCGTATAGGCATCCGTCCGCTTGTTGGTCAGCGGCGAATAGAACTGGTCCAACAGATAGCCATGAGCCGAATGGATTTCTACGCCGTCATAGCCTGCCTGCTGCGCCCGGACAGCAGCGTCGACAAAGGCCTGGATGATGCGCTGGATATCGCCCAGGGTCATTTCCCGGGGAAATTCCGGCTGTCCATGAACCGAAGCCGCCCGCGACGGATTGGGAACGGCACTGGCACTGATGACTTCCTGACCCGTAATGGCCCGATGAGCCGCACTGCCGGCATGACTGATCTGCGCCAAAATCGGTACACCATGAGCATGGACAGCAGCCGTCACCCGGCGCAGGCCGGGAATATCGGCGTCTGCTGCCAGCGATACCTGATTGGCACTGGCCCGGCCTTCAGGCGAAACAAAGCTATGTTCCTGAATAATCAGGCCCGGACCACTGCGGGCCATTTCATCATAATATGCGACCAGCCCGTCCGTCACCTGACCTTTCGCCGACTTTTCCGTTGCCATCGGCGGCATGACCAGGCGGTTCTTCAAGACCATAGAGCCAACTTTCAGCGTTTCGTGTAATAATGGATACATCATAAACTCCCTCTTTCTGTAGTTTCTAAATATATATATTTCTATGATTATAGATTTATATAGTGAAAAAAGATGGCCCGATCCTATAAATCGTGGCCAATGAAATGAGCTAATTCCTGCAAAGCCTGCTCATTGCGGCGATAGTACGTCCAGCGGCCCAAACGCTCGGTCGACAACAATCCGGCGCGCTGCATCATGTCCAGGTAATGGGAAATCGTCGATTGAGAAATCCCAGCCTTATCCTGGATCGAGCCGACACAGACACCACCTGTGAACTCCGTTCCCGGCGGCAGATGACAACCCTGGGGCGGAAAATATTTTTCTGGCTCCTTCAGCCAAAGCAGGATATTGACCCGCGTCTCATTGGACAAGGCTTTGCACATTTCCATTAACTGATTCTTATCCATTTATATCTACCTTTCGCTATATATCTACATCTCAATCTAAAAGTAGTATAAGCCTAAATGCTCCATCTGTCAAGAAGTGGCTCGTGGTTCGTGGCTAGTGGCTCGTGGTTCGTGGCGGGCGCCCCACGTGGCGCCCCTACAGGGCTTCTGCGTAAAGGCATTGTTCGATATGGCACCCGATGCAAGGCAGAGACTCCCCATGTCTCCAAGGACCGCAGGAGCTCAATGACGCGGTCAGATTTGCGCCGGATTTGCCGGACTGGGAGAAAGCGTGGCTCGTGGTTCGTGGCTAGTGGCTCATGGCGGGCGCCCCACGTGGCGCCCCTACAGGACTTCTGCGTAAAGGCATTGTTCGATATGGCACCAGATGCAAAGCGGCCCCATGCCGCAAGGACCGCAGGAGCTCAATGACGCGGTCAGATTTGCGCCGGATTTGCCGGACCGGCAAGGAGAAAAACGCAGGCATAGCGGGGCTCTGTCGAGGCTTTTCGACGCCGCCAGTCCGGCAAAGACAAGCAAAGATGACTGCACGAATTGAGCTTCTGCGGTCCGTCAAAAAGCATCCCATTCGGCGAAGCGTTCGTTCATGCGTTTTTTCTTGATTTTTTTAGGTTCTCCTTCGACCGCGGCAAAGGGCATTTTCCCGGTGGCAATCGTCCGTTTATAAAAGAGTTCAATCGCTTGTTCTTCCGTCAAGCCCAGGCGCTCAAAGATGGCCCGGGCTTTTTTTCTCGTTTCTTCATCCATGTTCTTCATCTCCTTTGCACTTGTCATGGCGGTCCTGAGCTTCCTGATTGATGCCGTCCAGGGTAGCCATATGCCAGACGGCATACATCATGGTCTTCATGAGGATGACGCCTAAGACGGCCCCCGTCCCTTCGCCCAATGAGAGGCCGGCCTGGATGGGCACTTCGTATTCGTCGATGCCACACAGGCGCAGGGCCTGGGCCATACCGGGCTCCCGGGAAATATGGGACGGCAGGGCATAATCGCGGACAGCCGGGTTCATGGCGATAGCACAGGCCAGAGCCGTCGCCGTAATAAAGCCATCGATATAAAAAGGAATCCTTTCATCAGCACAGGCCAGCATGGCCCCGCAGAGTGCGGCCAAATCAAAGCCGCCGACACAGCGCAGGGCGTCAGCCGGCGTCACCAGCTGATTTTCATAGCGCTTAATAGCTTCGGCAATAACGCGGCGCTTATGGAAAAGCAGCTTATAATTGCCCCGGGCCGACCCGAAACCAGTCAGCCAGGACATCTTTTTCGGCGACAGCGCCGTCAAGACGGCGGCGGATGTCGTCGTGTTGCCGATGCCCATTTCCCCGAAAGACAGGAGATTGACGCCTTCTTTTGCCGCTGCCCGCACCCGTTCGCGGCCCGTCGCCATGGCTTGGGCCAGCTCTTCCCGGCTCATAGCCGGTTCGACGGCGAAATTCTTCGTCCCCCTGGCAATCTTGCGGTCCAGGCCGACGGCATCGTCACTGTCGATACCGACATCGACGACTTCATAGGGAATCCCCTGGCTGCGGCAGAAACAGGTCACAGCCGACGTCCCCTGTACCATATGGCAGCTCTGCATATACGTGATATCCGATAACTGCGCAACCACGCCGACCCGGACGACGCCGTTGTCGGCAGCGAAGATGAGGTGCTTCGGCCGCAGTTCCCGATGAAAAGTCCCCCAGGCCAATAAAATCTGTTTCGCCTGCTTTTCTAAAAGCCCCAGGCTGCCCGGCGGCTTGGCCAGATTGTCGATCTGGTACAGGGCCTGGCACCGGTAATTTTCATAGCTCACAATCATATATTCCCTCTTTTCTCGTCTGAATCGCTTCTATTGTACCATGATTGTAAGGGATTCGCGACTTACAAGAAAAATGAATACTTGTTCATCCTGTAACACAGATTTCCTTGAAAAAACGTTTAATTTATGTCAAAATAAAAGTAGAGTGGAGGTGGCCATCGTGTCCACAATTAAAGACATTGCCAAAGCTGCTGGCGTTTCCATCGCCACCGTTTCCATTGTCTTGAACGGCAAAGGCCGGGAACGGAAAATCTCGCAGGAAACACAACAGCGTATATACAAAATTGCACAAGACCTGAATTACGTCCCCAACCAATCCGCCAAAAAACTGCGGTCGGCTAAGAAGGACAGCTATGCCATTGCCTTCTACTGGGCAACGGACTTCCGTATCAACTACCTGGCCCGCATCACCCTCGGCATCCAGGAAGAAATCATGAAGCAGGACAAAGCCATTCATCTGACCGTCGTCCCTTATAAGGTCGACCAGCTGCAAAAACAGCTCGAAGCCATGCAGAATGAATTTTTCAACGGCATCATTATCGCTAATATGTCCAATAAAGATATGGACTACCTCAATTCCATCCATATTCCCTGTCCTGTCGTCCTCTTTAACCGGGAATCGGATAAATACAGCAGCGTCACCATGGATAACTATACCATCGGCTGCAACGTCGCCCGTCATTTTCTCAACAAGGGGATCTTCGACGCCGGTGTCCTGACCCATGACACGTCGTTCCCGATCATGCGCACGTGGATGCAGGGCTTCCTCGACACCTTCGCCAAAGCCGGTCACACCGTTCCGGAAGAAAACATCATCCTCTGCGATACGTCGTCATCGAGTGCCGTAGAAGCTACGAAAAAGCTCTACGAAGAAAAACGGATGCCCCGGGCTATGTTCTGTGAATCCGACGTACTGGCTCACGGTATGCTCTATGCCTGCCATGAACTGGGCATCTCGATTCCGCAGGACGTAGAAGTCTTCACCATCGGGATCAACATGGCCCAGCTCAACGATTACGCCATCCCATCCCTGTCCCGCGTCGATATCCCTATGGGGGAAATCGGCCAGCACTGTCTGCACCTCATGGTCGACCTCATCGAAAAGAAAAAACCGAACCCTACGGTCCAGTTCGTAGAAGGAAAAGAAATCATCGGCCAATCATCACCGCAGTAGCGGTGTAAAAAGGAGCTGTTGCTTACGCAGCAGCTCCTTTTTAGTGGTTAGGGTTAGGGGGTAGGGGCTAGGGGTTAGTGGTTAGGGGTTAGTGGCTCGTGGCTAGTGGCTAGGGGCTAGGGGCTAGGGGCCCGCTCATACAGGATGGCAGAAACCTCCACGTGACGCTCAAACGCCCAGCGCTTCCCGTACGATGCGGGCAACGTCCTGGAATTCGTCGTCGCCGATGGTGCGCAGGGAGAGGACGACAGCGCAGTGCTGGACGCGGGCGACGATGGGGATATCGGCCCGGCGCAGCTGCTGTTCCATTTCTTCTGCTGACAGTTCATATGGTTCAATGGCCAGGGCCCAGCCCGGCAGGACGGCATCGGGGCAGGCACCGCCGCCGACACAATCGTCGACCTGGCGCAGGGAAACGCAGGCCGGCAAATCCTCCGTATGCAGGGCCTGCAGCAGCCGTTCCGCCCGTTCCCGTGTCTCATTCTTCGTCTGGGCCAGGCAGCGCAGGGTCGGTATCTGGCGGACAGCCGTACCGTCGCGATAAGACCGCAAGGTCCCTTCCAGTCCGGCCAGGGTCATCTTATCGACGCGCAGGGCCCGCAGCAGGGGATGGTGTTTCATGGCCTCCAGATAGGCCGCTTTGCCGACGATGATGCCTGCCTGGGGGCCGCCCAGGAGCTTATCGCCGCTGAAAGTCACGATATCGCAGCCAGCGTCCAGCACTTCACGGACCGTCGGTTCATGGGGCAGTCCCCATTCGGCCAAATCGACGAACAAGCCGCTGCCGACGTCGTTGATACAGGGCAGGCCGTGGTCATGGGCCAGGCGAGCCAGGTCCGGAGCCGGGACGCTCTCTATAAAACCGATGATGCGGTAATTACTGGTGTGGACTTTCA
The DNA here is from genome assembly GCF_047974155.1 of Megasphaera jansseni. Taxonomy (NCBI): domain Bacteria; kingdom Bacillati; phylum Bacillota; class Negativicutes; order Veillonellales; family Veillonellaceae; genus Megasphaera; species Megasphaera jansseni. The sequence continues at coordinate 40,953 of NZ_JBHYRR010000025.1, forward strand.
TGAGGGCCGCCGTTTCTTCTCCGATGGCCCGTTCGTAGTCAGCCAGATGGGTCTTGTTGGTCGTACCGACTTCGCAGATATGGCCGCCGCTCTGTTCGATGACGTCAGGAATGCGGAAAGAGCCGCCGATTTCGACGAGTTCCCCCCGCGACACGACGACATCCCTGCCCGTAACCAGACTGGCCAGGGTCAAAAGAACGGCAGCGGCATTGTTATTGACGACGATGGCATCTTCGGCACCGGTCAGCTCACAGAGGAGTTTCCGGACATGGTCATAGCGCGACCCCCGCTTGCCGGAAGCCAGGTCGTATTCCAAATTGCTGTAATGGCAGGCCAGACCGGCAATGTGACGGGCCAAGTCCGGACTGAAGACGGCCCGGCCCAGGTTCGTATGCAGGACCGTCCCAGTCGCATTGATGACCCGGCGCAGATGGCCTGTCTCTTCGGCCTGCAGGCGGGAAACGACGGACTGGTCGAAGATATCACCGGAAAAAGGCTGATCCCACTGGCCGGCCAAGATGGCCTGGCGCCGTTCGTCCAGTACGGCCCGGACAGCATCGCGGACAGCCTGACGCGATTTCCGTTCCTGCCAGGCCAGCAATACCGGCCGCTGCAGTAAATGATCTACATCGGGCAGCTGGCGGAGCAGCTGCTGTCGTTCTTTATTCATGGTCATTCTCCCCTTTTGCTTCATATTTCCGGGCCGCCGGCCCGGCCAGGCGGCCATCGCCGACGCGGCGGGTAATGCCGCAGCGGTCCATATATTCCAAGATAAGCAGGGCCTGCTGACGGCTGATTCCCAGGGCATCGCGGAAATCGCCCAGCATCAGCAGGCGCTCCGTCTGGAGATACTGACAGATTTTTTCTGCGGCTTTTCTCATATAGCGCTTCGACAAGACGAAATCGGGCGACAAAAAGATGAGACTCTTGCCGTTGAGGGCATCGGCGACGTCCTGCGCTTCCCGGCCCAAAGCCAGGACCTCGCGGACCGGAACGGGCACATAGCCGCTGTGGTCCAGCTTCTTTTCAATGGCCGACTGTAATTTCCGCTGGCTTGGAGAAAAAGTGATGCGGAATTGTTTCGCCGCCACGCACTGACGGGACAGACGGCAGACGCCGCCAGCCGTCAGCAGCCGCAGCAAAGCCGTCCCGTCATTTTCATCGAGATGCAGGCGGCTGCGGAAAGCCGGCTGCGGAATCCCGGGCTGCAAGGGTTTCTCTGTATGGTAGGCCAGGAGGACTTGCAGCGCTTTGGCCTGCCAGGCCTTATAGACGTCGCTGTGGATATAGCCCTGCCGGGTACGGCGGATAGTCCCGCTTTGCCGCAAATGGTCCAGGGCCAGTTCCACCTTGTCCATGGGCAGGTCCATCTCCCTGGCAATGACGTCCGCCTGGGTAAAAGGGACCTGGCGCAGGCGCAGGAATCCGGCGACGACGTCATCCGTCAAGCCGGCATCGCGGGCTTCCAGGCTGGTTACGACGTCGTCTTTGAAGCGGCGGTGCTTCTGAGGATGGGCGTCGAGGATTTCCCCGCCGGCTACGGTATGCATCGGCGAAAAAGTCCGCAAGATGAAGCGGTCCCCAGCTTTGACATAGATTTCATCCTGCTCCAGGCGCAGCTGCAAAAAGCCTTCCGCCCCAGGCGCAATCTGTTCGGCCCCTAAAGGCACGATGCGGGTCATGACTTCCCTCGTCCCGACGAGGAGACGCATGCGCTGCCATAAAAAGAGAGGCTGGGCATCGGCCAGGCAGGTCACTTTGACATCGACCATCCGCGTCGCGGCAAAATCCGGTGCCGTACAGAGGACGTCGCCGCGATGGACGGCCCCACAAGAAATGCCGGCCAGGTTCAATGCCGTCCGCTGCGGCGGGTCTGCCCGCAGGACATCCTGCTCGTGGACCTGCATATTGCGGATGCGCAGGCGACGGCCGCCGGGATAGAGCCAGACTTCGCGGCCACTCATCATGGGACCGTCGATGAGGGTACCTGTGACGATGGTCCCGAAACCTTTGATGGAGAACGAACGGTCGACGTTGAGGCGGCCCATCCCCTGGGCTGTCTCGATAGGCAGGCTCGCCGCCATGGTCTGGATTTCATCGACCAGTTCCGTCAGTCCGCGGCCGCTGACGGCATCGGTGACGACAATCGGTGCGTTTTCTGCGGCCGTATCGGCCAGATTCTGGCGGATATCCTGTAAGGTCAGGCTAAGCAGCATGTCGTCGACCGTATCGGCCTTGGTGACGACAATAATGAATTTATGCACGCCAAGAAGGGTCAAGATGTCGAGATGTTCTTTCGTCTGCGGCATGACCCCTTCATTGGCATCGACGACGAGCAGGACCATATTGAGGCCCGGCAGGCCGGCGACCATATTCTTGATGAACTTTTCATGACCCGGTACATCGACGATACCCGCTCGCGTACCATCGGGCAGGTCAAGCCAGGCAAAACCCAGGTTGATTGTCAATCCCCGTTTCTTTTCTTCCGCTGTCGTATCCGTTTCGATCCCGGTCAGGGCCCGGACCAGCGTCGTCTTGCCATGATCGACATGGCCAGCTGTGCCGATGACGATATGTCTGGCCATAATATCACTCTTCTCTGATTTTAGTATACGTAACGGCCAGGCCCTGGCGGCAGGCATGATATAAAGCGGCCCATGGCAGCCCCTTCTCGTCGAGGAGGGCTGTCAGGGCCGCTTCATCGGCCAGTTCATAGCGCAGGGAAAAACCGCATGACGCGTCGAGCTTCCCTGGCGTCGGAATGATGCGCACGGCCAGGCCGGCTGCTTTTGCCAGCTTTTCGCCTTCCATGGCCTGCCGCGTCGACGGTACCAGGACGACGCCATAGACTGCCGCTGCCATCAGGCACCTTGTTTCAGGGCCTGTTCGACGGCGATGGCCAGCTGATCGGCACAGGAGGTCCCGCGGTCCCCACAAGGATTCCCTTTCAAGAGTTTTACAGCCCGTGCGGCATCGGTATCTTCCAACAGCTTGCTCAAAGCCAAGGTGTTACCGGGACAGCCGCCCACGAAGTGGACGTTATGCAGTTTGCCGTCTTCCAGGCTGAATGTAATCTGACGGGAACAAGTCCCCTGAGTCATATAGGAATAGTTTTTCATGACAATTCTCCTCCGGCGCCAGCTTCCTTATTTGAGCAAAGCGTCTAATTTTTCTTTCAATACATTGTCCGGGACGACGCCGATGACGCGGTTGACCACTTTCCCGTCTTTGAAGAAGACCAGGTTCGGGATTGTTGCGACGTCATACGACTGGGCTACGCCCGGATTTTCATCGACATTGATCTTACCGATCTTAATCTTGCCGGCATATTCTTCGGCCAAATTGGCGATGACCGGTCCCATCATCTGGCACGGACCGCACCAGTTAGCGAAAAAGTCGACCATGACCGGCTGACTGCTGTTCAATACTTCCTGCTGAAAATTATCGGCTGTGAATTTATATTCCATGAGAGATTCCACCTTTCTTGACTATTTGCCTTTTATGACTATATCCATTATATATTACTATACCAAAGCAGTCAAGTTTTCCTGATGGATTGCCAAAATCTTACCTCGCCGCCAGATCCCGCAAAGCCTGCACAGCAGCCCGGACGTCTTCTTTCGTCGTGAATTGGGAAAAGGAAAAGCGCACCGTCCCCTGGACAGCCGTCCCCAAAGCCTCATGGATGAGGGGCGCACAGTGGTAGGCCGGGCGCGTCGCCATCTGGTACTCCTGCCAAAGGACATCGCTGACGACAGCCGATTCGGCTTCCCCTATGTTGAGGCTGTACACACCGACACGGGAACCGGAAAAATCACCATACAGGCAGATGCCGGGGATTTCCCGGACAGCCGGGACGAAAATCCGGGCCAGTTCGTCCTGATGAGCGGCTGCCGCAGCGACACCGCCGTCCAAGAGCAGATTTATCCCCGCGTCGAGGCCGGCAATACCCGCTACGTTAGCCGTACCCGCTTCAAAAACACCGGGGACTGCCGCCGGCTGTTCCTTTTCAAAGGAGTGGACGCCGTCGCCGCCGGTGATGTACGGCATCACCGCGGTGTCGCGGCGGATGACGATGCCACCCGTCCCGCCGGGACCGTACAGCGATTTATGGCCTGTAAAGCAGGCTGCCGTAACGACGCCATCGGATAAGTCGACGTCCGTGGCGCCGGCCGTCTGGGATATATCGACGATGAGCCCCAGATGGTGGCGCTGGCAAAAAGCCTTGATGCGATTCAAATCGAGGACATTGCCGGTCACGTTCGACGCGTGGTTGCAGACGACCCACTTCGTCTGCGGTGTCAGCAGCGCTTCCATCGCATCATACTGCAAGGCGCCGCTGGGGCTGTCGCTGCCGATGACGGCCAGGGATACGCCTTGGGCTTCCAGCTGGTAGAGCGGCCGCAGGACGGCATTGTGCTCCCACGACGTCGTCAGGACGCCGTCGCCGGGATGGATGAGTCCTTTGAGGCCCATATTCAGGGCTGCCGTCGAATTATGGGTAAAGGCGACGTCATACTCCGGCCCGCAGTGGAACAAGGCCTTCACATCGTCTTTCGCCTGCAGGACGATACCATAGGCCTTCAGGGCATAGCCGTGAGCTCCGCGGGACGGATTGCCGATTGTCCCTGATGACAGGACATCATAGACGGCCTGGGCGACGGCATCGGGTTTCTGCGCCGTCGTCGCCGCATTATCGAAATAATACATGAAATCACCTCCTGAGGGATTCGTGGCTCGTAGTTCGTGGTTCGTGGTTCGTAGGGGCCGCCCAAAGGGCGGCCCGGCTCTCCTGTTAGGAGAGGCTTTCGTGGATGCAGATTTCCGGAGTAGCAAAAAGAGGCTGTCTTAATGCGACAGCCTCTTTTTTAGTTGTTAGTGGCTAGCAGTTAGTGGTTAGCGGATGGCTTTAAATTTAAAACCATATTCTACAAACTACAAACTCCGTACTACAAACTATTTTTAAATTCCGAAACGGGCGAAGATGGTATCGACGTGGCTGAGCATCTTCTTGACGTCGAAGCAGCCTTCGATTTCTTCTGCCGTCATGTATTTCGTGACGTCTTCGTCTTTTTTCAGGTTTTCCAGGAAGTCTTCCCCTTCGAGCCAGCGCTTCATGGCATTGCGCTGAACCCAGCGGTAAGCCTGTTCGCGGACAGCGCCTTTTTCAACGAGCGTATTGAGGATAATCGGGCTGTAGATGAGGCCGCCAGTGAGGTTGAGGTCTTTCATCATCTTGTCCGGATAAACCAAGAGCTTGTCGATGACACGGGTGAACGTCTGAAGCATGTAGTCCAGGGCGATCGTGCTGTCCGGCAGGATGATGCGTTCGACAGACGAATGGGAAATGTCGCGTTCATGCCAGAGGGCGACGTCTTCCAGGGCAGCCTGGGCATTGCCGCGGATGACGCGGGCTAAGCCGCACATGCGTTCACAAGTGATAGGATTTCGTTTGTGAGGCATGATGGAAGAGCCCTTCTGTTTGGGGCTGAAGTATTCTTCGGCTTCGCGGACTTCCGTGCGCTGGAGGTGACGGATTTCCGTTGCCATCTTGTCGATGGAGCTGGCGATGACAGCCAGGGTCGTTACGTATTCAGCATGGCGGTCGCGCTGCAAGGTCTGCGACGAAATCGGCGAAGCAGCAATGCCGAGGTGTTCGCAGACATATTTTTCAACAAAGGGATCAATGTCGGCATAGGTACCGACAGCACCGGAGATTTTGCCGACGGAAATCGTTTCTTTGGCGTGTTTCATGCGGTCGATGTCGCGTTCGATTTCAGCCATCCAGTTGCACAGCTTGAGGCCGAATGTCGTCGCTTCGGCATGGATGCCATGGGTACGGCCGATGCACGGCGTATATTTGAATTCAACGGCACGGCGGCGCAATACGGCGTGGAAGTTTTCCAAGTCTTTGATGAGGATATCCGAAGCCTGTTTGAGCATGTAGCCAAGGGCTGTATCCTTGACGTCTGTCGAGGTCAGGCCGAGGTGTACATATTTACCAGCTTCGCCGATATTTTCCGAAAGCGTCGAGACGAAAGCCGCAATGTCATGGTGTGTTTCCGCTTCGATTTCATGGATGCGGTCGACAGAAAAAGCAGCTTTTTCGCGAATTTCTTTAGCCGCTTCCTTCGGGATGTTGCCCAGTTCAGCCTGTGCTTCACTAGCCAGGATTTCGACCTGTTTCATCGTATCCCATTCATTGTATTCTGTCCAAATATGACCCATTTCCGGTTTCGTATAGCGTTCAATCACAGTTGATCTCTCCTTTGTAGTTGACATGAGTACGGTAAAAAAACTCACCAACTTTATTATACACTATCTATGGGGCTGAAGGTAGCCGTTTTTACAAGTTTTATTCGATTACAATGGCCCATTCGTCCCGCTCGGTCACATAGCCGACGATGGCCGCACAGGGAATCGAGTCTTTCAAGGCCTTTTCCAGGGCCGGTGCGTCTTTTTCGGCGACAGCCATGAGCAGGCCACCCGAAGTCTGCGGGTCATAGAGGATGTCCATGAAACGCTTGTCAACGCCGTCCGCCTTGACGCGTCCAGCGGCAAAGTCGCGGTTGCGGTAAGCCCCGGCGGGAATCAATCCCATCGCCGCCATGGCCAGAGCCTCTTTATGGAAGGGAATGGCATCGCCCTTGAAATGAATCGTCGTCCCGCTGCCATCAGCCATTTCACAGGCATGGCCGAGCAGGCCGAAACCGGTGACATCGGTGCAGCTGTGGACCTCGTAGCGGACCATGATGTCGCGGGCCCCTTTATTGAGCTGGGCCATCTGGTCATAGAGCTGCTGGAGGAGCGGTGCCTCTACAAAATCCCCTTGCGCCGCCGTCATGAGGATGCCGACGCCTAAAGGCTTGGTCAGGATGAGGACATCGCCAGGCCGGGCCGATGAGTTGCGCAACAATCGCTGCGGATGGACGAAACCCGTGACGGACAAGCCGTATTTCGGTTCCTTATCTTCAATGGTATGACCGCCGGTGATGATGACACCGCCTTCATAGGCCTTCTGGTAGCCCCCTTCCAGGATGGCCCGGATAGCCTCGCGGCCCATAGCCAGGTTGACGCACATGACATTCATAGCCAGTTTCGCTTCGGCCCCCATGGCATAGACGTCGCTCAGGGCATTGGCCGCTGCAATCTGGCCGAATAAATAAGGATCGTCGACGATAGGCGGGAAGAAATCGACCGTTTGGACGACAGCCAGATCGTCGCTCACCTGATAGACCGACGCGTCGTCGCTCTTATCATAGCCAACGAGGAGGCGGTCATCTTTATGTGTTGGAAGCCCGTCCAACAATTGAGCCAGTGTCCCTGGCCCTAACTTAGCGCCTCAACCGGAGCAGGACGCCATCTGAGTCAATTTCAAACGTTCATCGTTCATGGTAGATACCTCCTTGGTATTACAGTATTCAGAATAAGGTCATCAAGCAAAATGACAGCATATAACTCGCCCTACAGACATTATACTATATTTATGCAATTCTTACGGCCTGGTTTAGCTCGATTTTAGATTTATCCGTTATACTGTCCTCGTAGTCAAGAATAAGTGATTGAAGACAGGAGGAATTCATCATGACACAGGAAAAATGGCAAGATACACTCGTTTCGATTAAAAATAAAGTCTGCACCGCCCGCAATGCGAAAATCGCTGCTGCCTTCTGCGTCGTCTGCGTAGTGGCCACAGCTGGCGGCCGCTACTATCTGCATCAGCAGCACATGGCCCGTCACGCCGAACGGGTCGAAGCCATGGCCCAGATGACCAAGGCCCAGGCAGAACAGCGCAATGTATCCCTCATCAGTGAAGACCAGGCCTGTGCCGCTGCCGCCCAAGCCATCGGCAAGGATGAAAGCGACCTGGACTTCAAAGAAGTCGCCCTCTTCGATATGAGCAGCGCCAAACACGGTCCGAAAGACGGCCGCAAAGACGACCGCCGCGGAGACCGGAAGGATGGTCCGAAAGATAAAGACCGCAAAGGCGATGAAAAAGGCGGCCAGCGCGGACCGGAAGGCATGAAACCCGGCCGTCCTGATGAAGAAAAAGCAGATGCAGCTGCCGGCGCTACGGCCAAAGCCGCTCCAGGCGGTCAGGCCGACAACCAAGTCGTCCCCATGACGCCGCCCCAGGGCCAACCGCTGATGAATGCTTCCGGTCAGCCGGGCCAGCCGGATATGAAAGGCCAGCCGCCGCAGGGAGCCATGATGCCAAATGCATTCCATCCGATGTACAACGTCCGCGTTACCTCCGGTTCGGTCCGCTACGACGTCCTCATCGATGCCACCAACGGCTCCGTCATCCATACAGAAATAGAAGAATAGCTTAATGCAAAAGGGGCTGTCGCACGAAGGTTTTTGCCATCATGCGAGGCCCCTTCAACTTAAAAGTTTTTCGTTCGTAGTTCAT